>CALMYM010000018.1 GCA_937873675.1 uncultured Alphaproteobacteria bacterium
GGGCAGAAGCAGGAATGACTGCCCAAGATCGCCTCCGGTGAGGTACTGCCGACCGCCGTCTTCACCGAGCCCAACACCGGCTCCGACCTCGGGTCGCTGCGCACCCGCGCCGTGCGCCAAGGCGACCAGTATGTGGTGAACGGCAACAAGACCTGGATCACCCATCCGGTCCGCGCCGACCTGATGACCCTTCTCGTCCGCACCAACCCGGAAGAGGCCGGCTGGAAGGGCCTCTCCATGCTGCTGGCGCCGAAGCCGCGCGGCGACGACGCCACCCCCTTCCCGGCCGAGGGCATGTCGGGCGGCGAGATCGAGGTGCTCGGCTACCGCGGCATGAAGGAATACGAGATCGCCTTCGACGGCTTCACCGTCCCGGCGGCGAACCTGCTCGGCGGTGTCGAGGGCCAGGGCTTCAAGCAGCTGATGCAGACCTTCGAGTCGGCCCGCATCCAGACCGCGGCGCGCGCCATCGGCGTCGCCCAGTCGGCGCTCGATCTCGGCCTGCGCTACGCCCAGGAGCGCATCCAGTTCGGCAAGGCGCTGATCGCCTTCCCGCGCGTCGCCGACAAGCTCGCCATGATGGCGGTGGAGATCATGGTGGCGCGTCAGCTCACCTATTTCGCCGCGCGTCAGAAGGACAACGACAAGCGCTGCGACCTCGAGGCCGGCATGGCCAAGCTGCTCGGCGCCCGCGTCGCCTGGGCGGCGGCCGACAACGCCCTGCAGATCCACGGCGGCAACGGCTTCGCCCTCGAGTACCCGGTGAGCCGCGTCCTGTGCGACGCCCGCATCCTCAACATCTTCGAGGGCGCCGGCGAGATCCAGGCCCAGGTCATCGCCCGTCGCCTGCTCGAAGGCGGCAACGGCTGATACGGAATTCGAACGGTCCGTTCGGATTCCGTATTCCGTCCGTCGAAGAAGACCTGCCCCAACGAGGGCTTCTTCGACGGGGCGGATCCGCCGTCGCGACGCGATCAGGCGGATCCCGCATGACGGCCCCGAACGCGTCGATCCCCGGAAATCCGGGGATTGGCTCGCTTCGCCGTCGTGATCATCATCGGCGGCACGAAAAGGGTTCAGGGGATTCCTTTTCGCCACCGGAATCCTTGCCGGCCGAACCCGTTTCGGCCGGCTTTTTTCTTTCGCTGAACCCGCGCCTCATCCCGCGAGCGGCAGCGTTTACGAAGATTAACGCCCACTCGCCGTGCGGATTAACCTTTCCATAGGTTTCCGATTGCTTTCCGTGACCGAAAATGAGATCACCATCTCACACGGTCATCGCAAGCTCATCGGAACCGGTCGACGGAAACGTCGGCCGGTTTTCGATTTTCAAGGGGGCGCGCTCTTGCTCGCGACCTGCGGGCGCACGACAGTGGTCGGCGGAGCCCGATCGGAGCCGGGCGGAGGGACGTCGACATGAGCCTGCCGATCGCGGACCGATCGATCCTGGTCACCGGTGCATCGACCGGCATCGGCCGCGCCGCCGTCGAGATCCTGTCGCGCCGCGGCTGGCGCGTCTTCGCCACCGCCCGCAAGCCCGAGGACCTCGCCGATCTGACGACGCTCTCCGGGGTCGAAGCGATCTTTCTCGACTATGCCGACCCCGCCTCGATCGAAGCCTGCGCCGCCCGTGTGCTCGACGCCACCGACGGCCGCCTCTACGCCCTCTTCAACAACGGTGCCTACGGCCAGCCCGGCGCCGTCGAGGATCTGACGCCCGACGTGTTGCGCGCCCAGTTCGAGGCCAATTTCTTCGGCTGGCACGACCTTACCCGCCGCCTGATCCCGGCGATGCGGGTGGCCGGCCGCGGTCGCATCGTCCAGTGTTCCTCGGTGCTCGGCATCGCCGCGATGAAGTATCGCGGCGCCTACACCGCCTCGAAATTCGCCCTCGAGGGGCTCACCGACACGCTCCGGATGGAGCTGCGCGGCTCCGGCATCGAGATCGCCTCGATCCGCCCCGGCCCGATCGCCACCCGCTTCGTCGCCACCGCGACCAGACACTTCGTCCAGAACGTCGACATCGACGGCTCGGTCCACGCCGAGGTCTATCGCCGCCGACTCGCCCGCATGGGCCGCGGTGGCGCGACCCGATTCAAGTTGCCCCCCGAGGCCGTCGTCGACAAACTCCTGCACGCGCTGGAATCGCCGCGGCCGCGCCCCACCTATCGGGTGACGACGCCGACGCTGATCATCGACATCGCCCGCCGACTGCTGAGCGACGCGACGATGTCGCGATTGGCCGGGCGGATTTCGGATCGCGAGTGAGGAAAGGGGGACGCGATGCGGTTCTTCGATATCGTTCTGGTCGTCCTCATGCTCGGTGTCGCCGGCGCCCTCGGTCTCGGCGTCCTCAACATGGCGCGCGGCGGCTCGCCCGCCCGCTCGCAACGGCTGATGCGCTGGCGCGTCGGCCTTCAGGCCGGCGCCCTCGTCGCCGTCGTGATCGTGCTGTGGCTGCGCGGCTGAGGCCGACGGGAACGCGGAGAATTCAGGTGGTCGTGCTCAATCGCATCTACACCCGCAAGGGCGACGACGGGTCGACGGCGCTGGTCACCGGCGAGCGCATCCCCAAGTCCGCCCTGCGCGTCGCCGCCTACGGCACGATCGACGAGACCAATTCGGTGGTCGGTCTCGCCCGCCTCCACACCCGCGACCTGCCCGAGCTCGACGCCATGCTGGCGCGCATCCAGAACGACCTCTTCGACCTCGGCGCCGATCTCGCCACGCCGCCCGATGCCGAGACCAAATGGGAGCCGCTGCGCGTCGTCCAGGCTCAGGTCGATCGGCTCGAACGCGAAATCGACGCCCTCAACGCCGACCTCGAGCCGCTGAAGTCCTTCGTCCTGCCCGGCGGCAGCCCCGCCGCCGCCCATCTCCACCTCGCCCGCACCGTGTCGCGCCGCGCCGAACGTTCGATGGTCGAGATGATCGGCGAGGCTCCCGGCGCCGTCTCCGACGTGGCGATCGCCTACGTCAATCGCCTCTCCGACTTCTTCTTCGTCGCCGCCCGCTGGGCCAACGACCAGGGGCGCACCGACGTGCTGTGGGTGCCCGGCGCCAACCGCTGACCGAAATCGCCTCGATCCCCCGCGATCGACGGCGCACTCGAATTCCACGAGATCGCGCACGCCGCAGCGGCGAACATCGCTTCGCCGCCTCTCCCCCGTTGGTCGCATCTCCATGCCGACGTGGTCGGAGCACGATCGGAAACCCACGATTCGTGGCGGTTTTCCGCCGTCGCACCAAACGTCAATTTCTTTCCTGTTTCGTATACATCTCGAATTGACATCGCCGGACGACGCCGCTAGCGTCCGGGCCGCATTTTCCCGTCGTTTTCGCGCCGGACGGGAGAGGATTCCTCTCTCGAGACGGCCCGACGAGGTTCGTATGCGCCGGCCCGCGCCGGCCTGACCGGAGACCCTGCCCCATGAAGATCCTGGTGCCCGTGAAGCGGGTGGTCGACTACAACGTGAAGATCCGAGTGAAGCCGGATGGCTCCGGTGTCGACCTCGCCAACGTCAAGATGTCGATGAACCCCTTCGACGAGATCGCCGTCGAGGAGGCGATCCGGCTGAAGGAGAAGGGCGTCGCCACCGAGATCGTCGTCGTCTCCATCGGCCCGGCCCAGGCGTCCGAGACGCTGCGCACCGGCCTCGCCATGGGCGCCGACCGCGGCATCCTGGTGAAGGTCGACGGCCCCGTCGAGCCGCTCGCCGTCGCCAAGATCCTCGAGGGCGTGGTCGAGGCGGAGGCCCCCGGCCTCGTCGTCCTCGGCAAGCAGGCGATCGACGACGACATGAACGCCACCGGCCAGATGCTGGCGGCGCTGACCGGCCTCGCCCAGGGCACCTTCGCCTCCAAGGTCGAGGTGTCCGGCGACACCGTCGCGGTCACCCGTGAGGTCGACGGCGGTCTGCAGACCGTGTCGCTCAAGATGCCGGCGATCGTCACCACCGATCTCCGCCTCAACGAGCCGCGCTACGCCTCGCTGCCGAACATCATGAAGGCGAAGAAGAAGCCGATCGACGAGAAGACCCCGGCGGACTTCGGCGTCGACGTCGCCCCGCGCCTCGAGATCCTCGAGACCCGCGAGCCGGCGGGCCGCAAGGCCGGCGTCAAGGTCGGCTCGGTCGCCGAGCTGGTCGACAAGCTGAAGAACGAAGCCGGCGTGATCTGAAGGAGCGAGCCATCATGACCATTCTTCTGATCGCCGAACACGACGGCGCCACCCTCAAGGACGCCACCTCCAAGGCGCTCACCGCCGCCGCCGCCATGGGCGGCGACGTCCACGTGCTGGTCGCCGGTTCCGGCGTCTCGGCCGCCGCGGCCCAGGCCGCCGAACTCGCCGGCGTCGCCAAGGTGCTCGCCGCCGACGACGCCTCGCTCGCCCATCAGCTCGCCGAGCCGATGGCCGCTCTGGTCGTCGGCCTCGCCGGCGGCTACGACGCGATCGTCGCCCCGGCCACTTCGATGGCCAAGAACGTCCTGCCGCGCGTCGCCGCGCTCCTCGACGTGATGCAGATCTCCGAGATCACCAAGGTCGTCGCCGCCGACACCTTCGAGCGTCCGATCTACGCCGGCAACGCCATCCAGGTGGTGAAGTCGAAGGACGCCAAGAAGGTCGTCACCGTCCGCACCGCCTCCTTCGCCGCCGCCGCCAAGGGCGGTTCGGCCCCGGTCGAAGCGGTCGCGGCTGGTGCGAACCCCGGCCTCTCCGCCTTCGTCGGCGAGGAGCTGTCGAAGTCGGACCGTCCGGAGCTGACCTCGGCCAAGATCATCGTCTCGGGCGGTCGCGCCATCGCCACCCGCGAGAACTTCGCCACCTACATCGAGCCCGTCGCCGACAAGCTCGGCGCCGCGCTCGGCGCGAGCCGGGCCGCGGTCGATGCAGGCTATGCGCCCAACGACTGGCAGGTCGGCCAGACCGGCAAGGTGGTCGCCCCCGAGCTCTACGTCGCCTGCGGCATCTCCGGTGCGATCCAGCATCTCGCCGGCATGAAGGACAGTAAGGTCATCGTGGCGATCAACAAGGACGAGGAGGCGCCGATCTTCCAGGTCGCCGACTACGGCCTCGTCGCCGACATCTTCACCGCGCTGCCGGAAATGGCCGCGGAACTGGCGAAGATCGGCAAGTGATCCACTGGTCCGGCGGATCGCGTCGGACCGGCTGCGGCGAAAGGCCCGAGCGTCAGACCATGGGATGACGCCTCCCCGCTTGCCGTCCCGCGCCAGCGTTCTAAGATCGGCGCCCGCTCGTCACCGCGAGCGGGCGTCGGCCGTTCCGAAGCTACGAAACGTGACCTCGGAAAGTTCGGCCGCTGTTGCAAGAGATTGCCATACCAGCTACGAGGATCGGGTCCGAAAGGCCCGCTCGCAGCGACGATGCGGCGCCGACGGGCCCGCGTCAGCAAGGACCGAGACCGCCATGGGGTTCGAAATCAAGCGCGTCGGTGTGATCGGCGCCGGCCAGATGGGCAACGGTATCGCGCATGTCTGCGCGCTCGCCGGCTACGACGTGTCGCTCAACGACATGTCGGTGGAGCGGATCCAGCTCGGCCTGGCGACGATCAACGGCAACATCACCCGTCAGGTCAACAAGGGCCTGGTGAGCGAGGCGGACAAGAACACCGCGCTCGCTCGGATCGTGCCGGCCGAGAATCTCGATGCACTCGCCGAGTGTGATCTCGTGGTCGAGGCGGCCACCGAGAACGAGCAGGTCAAGCGCAAGATCTTCCAGCAGCTCTGCCCGGTGCTGAAGCCCGAGGCACTGCTCGCCACCAACACCTCGTCGATCTCGATCACCCGGCTGGCCGCCTCGACCGATCGACCGGAGAAGTTCGTCGGCGTTCACTTCATGAACCCGGTGCCGGTGATGCAGCTCGTCGAGCTGGTCCGCGGCATCGCCACCGACGACGTGACCTTCGACGCGTGCAAGCTGTTCGTCGCCCGGCTCGGCAAGATCTCCACGGTGGCCGAGGATTTCCCGGCCTTCATCGTCAACCGCATCCTGCTGCCGATGATCAACGAGGCGATCTACACCCTCTACGAGGGCGTGGGCTCGGTCGACGCCATCGACACCGCCATGCGGCTCGGCGCCAATCACCCGATGGGCCCGCTCCAGCTCGCCGACTTCATCGGCCTCGACACCTGCCTGTCGATCATGCAGGTGCTCTACGAGGGTCTGGCGGATTCGAAGTACCGCCCCTGCCCGCTCTTGGTGAAGTACGTCGAGGCCGGCTGGCTCGGTCGCAAGACCCAGCGCGGCTTCTACGACTACCGCGGCGAGAAGCCCGTCCCGACCCGCTGATCCGGCGATCTCGGGCCAGACGAAGGCGCGTCCGAGACCTCTCGGAAGCGCCTTTTTCTTTTTTCGGCGTCGCGACGCGATCCGCCGAAACCCGTTTCACGAGGCTCGCGCCCCCCATGTCGCCCCGCACCCTCGCCACGCTGATCGGCCTCACCGCCATCCTGATGTGGTCGGCGCTCGGTCTCCTGACCGCCACCTCCGGCCGGGTACCGGCCTTCCAGATGACCGCCATGGCCTTCGCCATCTCGGGCCTGACCGCGACGCTGTGGCTCGCCCTCACCGGCCGCCTCGGCGTGCTGCGCCAGCCCTGGAAGGTCTGGGCGCTCGGCATCGGCGGCCTCTTCGGCTTCCACGCCTTCTATTTCACCTCGCTGAGGCTCGCCCCGCCGGTCGAGGCCAATCTCGTCAACTACCTCTGGCCGCTGCTCATCGTCGTCTTCTCCGGCCTGCTGCCGGGCGAGCGACTGCGGCCCCATCACGTGATCGGCGCCCTGCTGGGCCTCCTCGGCGCCGGCGCCATCGTCACCCGCGGCCGCGGCCTCGACATCGATCCGGCTCATGCGGCCGGCTATCTCGCGGCGGTGGGCTCGGCGGTGACCTGGGCCGGATATTCGATCCTGTCGCGCCGCCTCGGCGCCGTGCCGACGGCCACCGTCGCCGGCTTCTGTCTGGCGACCGCGCTCCTCTCGATCCCTTGCCATCTCGCCTTCGAGGAGACCGTGTGGCCCGAAGGCCCGCTGCAATGGTCGGCCGTCGTCGGCCTCGGCCTCTTCCCCGTCGGCCTCGCCTTCTTCGTCTGGGATCACGGGGTGAAGCGCGGCGACATCCAGGTGCTCGGCGCGGCGAGCTATCTCTCGCCGCTCGTCTCCACCCTGCTGCTGATCCTCGCCGGCTGGGGCACCTTCTCCGCGCCGATCGGCTTCGCCGCGGTCGCCATCACCCTCGGCGCGATGATCGCCTCCAAGGACCTTCTCCTGCGCCGCAAAGCGTCAGCCCAGCCGTGACGGCCGCGGGCTCGGCCGCCAGTCCTCCGGCGCCATCTCGAACCCGGCGAACTCGAACCCCGGCGCCACCGTGCAGCCGACGAGCGTCCAGCGCCCGAGGCTGACGGCGCTCTGCCACGCGTCCTTCGGCACCACCGCCTGCGGCCGCTGACCGCTCGCCAGATCCGGCCCGAGATGCAGGCTCCAGGCGTCGTGACCGTTCTCCGAAACGGTGAGCGCCAGGGGACTACCTGCGTACCAGTGCCAGGTCTCGACCGCGTCGACCCGATGCCAGTGCGACATCTCGTCGGCCGCCAGCAGGAAATAGATCGCCGTCGAACGCGCCCGCCCATCGGGTCCCGGGCGATCGCGGAAGGTCTCGCGGAAATGCCCGCCCTCCGGATGCGGCGCCAGCTCGAGCAGGCGGATCACCTCGGCCGCGGCGAGATCGGCGGTCGGCATCATCGGCACCTCCGGGGAAGGATCAGAAGCGGTTCTTGCGTTCGCGGATCTCGGCGAAGACCGCCTCGTCGGAGGCCTCCAACATGCCGATCGCCGACTTCACCTCCGTGACGTCGGCCCGCAGGAACGGGTTGGTGGCGATCTCGTCGGCGAGCTTCGACGGCACCGTCGCCAGTCCCTGGTCGCGAGCCGCGTCGATCTCCTTGGCGCGACGCGCCAGCGCCGACGACTGCGGCTCGATGGTGAGCGCGAAACGGGCGTTTCCTTGCGTGTATTCGTGGCCGCAATAGACCATCGTCTCGCCCGGCAGCGCCCGCAGCTTCTTCAGCGACGCCCACATCTCGGCCGGCGTCCCCTCGAACAGCCGCCCGCAGCCGAGCGCGAACAGCGTGTCGCCGGCGAAGAGGGCGTGAGCGGAGGGGATGTGATAGGCGACGTGGCCGAGCGTGTGGCCGGGCACGGCGACGACGTCGACACGGGTCTTGCCGAGGAAGACGTGCTCGCCGTCGCCGACCGCCCGGTCGACCGCCGGCACCCGCCCCTTCTCGGTGTCGTAGGCGGAAGCGACGACGCGCGCGCCGAAGCGGTCCTTCAGCGCCTTCCCCGCCTCGATGTGGTCGTAGTGGTGATGGGTGACGAAGATGTCGGTGAGCCGCCAGCCGGTCTCCTCCAGCGCGTCGAGGATCGCCTCCTCCTCCGGTGCGTCGATCGTGGCGGTGGCGCCCGACTCCGTGTCGTGGACGAGGACGGCATAATTGTCGTCGCGGGCGGGGAACTGGCGGATCTCGATCATCGTAGGAAACATCTCCGGCTCGAACATGTTCCGATCGGGTCGGAACGATCCGATCGAAAAGAACTTGTTCCACGAACGACCCGGAGCGGTTTTCGATCCGGTGTGATCGGGTGGAAAAGCGCTCCGAGGGCGCGACGGCGGGTCGCTCGCCCCGTCGTCCACCTTCGACTAACATTCTCCTGACAGGATGGCGATCGTTCGCTCCGAACGGAAGACCGATCCGCGCACGGAACCCACGCGATGTACGTCGACGTCGTCGATCTGAGGAACTTCTACGGCGGGCCGCTCGGCACGCTGGTGCGCCGGCATCTCCGCGCCAAGCTCGTCGAGATGTGGCCGAAGGTCTCCGGCGACCGCGTCCTCGGGCTGGGCTACGCCACGCCGTTCCTGCGCCCCTTCCTCGGCCGCGCCGAGCGGGTGATCGGTTTCATGCCGGCCCGCCAGGGCGTGGTGAACTGGCCCTCCGAGGGCCCCTCGGCCACCGCGCTGGTCGACGAATGCGCCCTGCCGCTGCCCGACTCGTCGGTCGACCGGATGCTGCTCGTCCACGCCCTCGAGACGGCGGACGACCCCGGCGAGGTGCTGCGCGAGGTCTGGCGGGTGATGGCGCCGGGCGGCCGCCTCATCGCCGTCGTGCCCAACCGCATCGGCCTGTGGGCCCGGCTCGAGACCACCCCCTTCGGCTTCGGCCGCCCGTTCACCCAGGGCCAGCTCGACACGGCGCTCAAGGACGCGCTGTTCTCGCCGATCGACTGGCGCGGCGCGCTCTACATGCTGCCCTCGACCGGGCGCCTCGCGATGCGCTCGGCGGCGACGCTGGAGCGCTTCGGCACCCGCACCTGGCCGGGCTTCGCCGGCCTTCTGGTGGTCGAGGCGACCAAGCAGCTCTATCAGGGCATCCCCCAGCGCGTCGGCGGCCGCCTGCGCACCGCCCCCGTCTTCCGCCCCGCCCTGGCGCTCGAGGAAGCGCGGCGCGAAGGCGGCGAGGCCGTCTGAGCCGTCCGAGCCGCCGCAGGCCTCGACCTCCGGCCGGCTCGCCGGCCCGCCCCTCCGAGCACCCCGAAATGCGAAGAGGCCGGGATCGCTCCCGGCCTCTCGAAGATCTTCGAAGATCCCGTGCGCCCGATCACTCGGCGGCGGCCACGACCTTCTTGTCCTGCTTCTTCTCGACGATACGAGCGGCCTTACCGGTGAGGCCACGCAGGTAGTAGAGCTTGGCGCGACGGACCTTACCGCGACGCACGACGTCCACGCCCTCGACCAGCGGCGAGTAGCACGGGAAGACGCGCTCGACGCCCTCGCCGTAGGAGATCTTGCGGACGGTGAAGCTCTCGTTGAGGCCCGAGCCGGCGCGCGCGATGCAGACGCCTTCATAGGCCTGCACGCGGGTACGGTTGCCTTCGACGACGCGGACGTTGACGCGGACGGTGTCGCCGGGAGCGAAGTCGGGGAGCTTGCGCTTCTCGGCGATGGCCGCAGCCTGCTCCTTCTCGAGCTGTTCGATGATGTTCATGGGTCACCTGTTCGGAAAGTTGCGTTGCCTATACTCGAAGTCTCGCCGCTTGTCATGCCCCCGTCGTCGACTCGAGGCGTTCGCGGCGCGCGATTCGTCACTTTTCACTTCCCCCCGGCGGGCCGGGGACGGTTCCAGAGATCGGGGCGCCTTTCGCGGGTGATCCGCTCGGCTTCCCCCCGTTTCCAACGGGCGATCGCCGCGTGATCCCCCGAGGTCAGCACCTCCGGGATGGTCCGCCCCTCCCAGACCTGCGGCCGGGTGTAGTGCGGGTATTCCAGGAGCCCGGTCTCGAAGCTCTCTTCGGATCCGGACTCGGTCTTGCCCATCACCCCGTCGATGAGCCGGACGGCCGCATCGAGGAGCACCATGGCGGCGATCTCGCCACCGGAGAGGACGTAGTCGCCGATCGACACCTCGATCAGCTCCCGTCCTTCGATCACCCGTTCGTCGACGCCTTCGAAGCGCCCACACAGGATCACCACGCCCGGTCCCACCGCGAGTTCGCGAACGAACTCCTGGGTGAGCGGTCGCCCCCGCGGGCTCATCAGCAGCCGGGGCCGATCGTCCGCCGCCACCGAGTCGATCGCCTTGGCGACCACGTCGGCGCGCAGCACCATCCCCGGACCACCGCCGGCCGGCGTGTCGTCGACCGAGCGGTGCTTGCCCTCCGCGAAGTCGCGGATCTGCACCGTGTCGAGCGACCACAGGCCCTTGTCCAGCGCCTTGCCCGCCAGAGACACCCCGAGCGGTCCCGGGAACATCTCCGGATAGAGGGTCAGAACCGTGGCGGCGAAGCCGGTCACGTCTCCTCGCCCTCCGCGCCGTCCTCGCCCGCCTCCGGCTTCTCCTCGCGGAAGAAGCCCTCCGGCGGGGTGACGACGACGCGTCCACCCTTCACGTCCACCACCGGCACGCAGGCCAGAGTGAACGGCAGGTAGAAGCTCGCCCCTTCGGCGGGCCGCACCTCGAGCAGATCGCCGGCACCGAAGTTCGGCACCGCGACGACCTCGCCGAGCCGCTTTCCCGCCTCGTCCACCACCGCGAGCCCGATCAGGTCGGTGTGGTAGAAGGTCTCCTCGTCTTCGGGCTCCGGCAGAGCGGAGCGGTCGACGAAGAGTTCGGCGCCGTTGAGCTTCTCGGCCGCGGTGCGGTCGGCCACCTCGTGGAACTTCACGACGAGCATGGCGCCCTGGTCGCGCATCCGGTCGATGGTGAGCCGCCCACCCTTGGAGCTTTCGAGCGGACCGTAGTCGGCGATCGCATCGATCGGATCGGTGAAGGACTTGACCCTCACCTCACCGCGGATGCCGTGAGCGGCCCCGACCTGTCCGACCAGGACCCGATCATCACCGCTCATCGTCGCTCACTCCGGTTCGGCTCGATCACTCGGCCGCGTCGGCGGCCGCGGCTTCGGCCTTCTTGGCCTTCTCGGCGGCGCGCTCCTGGGCCTTCTTGCCCGGCTCGGCCTGCTGCGGGTTGTTGCGCGGAGCGCGCTTCATCAGGCCGGCGGCGTCGAGGAAGCGAGCGACGCGGTCGGTCGGCTGGGCGCCGACGGAGAGCCAGTGGGTGAGGCGCTCGGTGGCGAGGGTCACGCGATCGGCCGAGTCCTTGGCCAGCATCGGGTTGTAGGTGCCGACCTTCTCGATGAAGCGGCCGTCGCGGGGCGAACGGGCGTCGGCGACGACGATGCGGTAGAACGGGCGCTTCTTGGAGCCACCACGGGCGAGACGGATCTTGAGCGACATGAGCTCGGTTCCTTTCGTTCGATGTTCTGTCCTGTGACCGGAGGCGAACCTCCGGGAATTCCGAAACTCTCACGCCCCTCCCGCGCGGCCGGCATCCGGCGAACACGCGAGACGGAGGCGGGAAACCTCATACGAAATTCGAATGATCCATTCGGATTTCGTATTCCATTCGCCGAGAAAGGCCGTCCGAACAGGGGCTTTCTCGGCGAGTTGAATTCGGCATCGCGAAGCGATCGGCCGAATTCCGTATTATTTCTTCCGGAAGCCGGGCGGCAGCGGTCCCTTCGGCAGACCCATGCCCGGCATTCCCATGCCCTTCGGCAGGGTCGGCATGCCGCCCATCCCGCCGAGACCGGGGGGGAGCTGCGGCATCTGCCCGGACTTGGCCATCGCCTCGAGCTCGGCCGGATCCACCTGCGGCATGCCGCCGCCGAGGAGCCCGCCGAGACCGCCGAACAGACCGCCCTTCTTCTTGCCCATGGCCTTCATCATGTCGGCCATCTGGCGATGCATCTTGAGGAGCTTGTTGATCTCCTCGACCTTGGTGCCCGAGCCGGCGGCGATGCGGCGCTTGCGGCTCGCCGCCAGAAGGTCCCGCCTGCGGGGCTCCTTGGGGGGCGTCGAGCGGGTGATGGCGATCTTGGGGGGGGAGAACCTTTTCTCGAAAACCGCCGGGCTGGCCTTGAGCTTGCCCATGCCGGGCAGCATCCCCATGATGCCCTTCATGCCGCCGAGCTTCTTCATCTGGCCGAGCTGATCGGCGAGATCGTCCAGGTCGAACTGACCCTTCTTCATCTTGGCGGCCATGTCGGCCGCCTTCTTGATGTCGATCTCCTGCGCCGCCTTCTCGACCAGCGCGACGATGTCGCCCATGCCGAGGATGCGGCCGGCGATGCGCGCCGGATCGAAGTCCTCGAGCGCGTCGGCCTTTTCGCCGACGCCGACCAGCTTGATCGGCTTGCCCGTCACCGCGCGCATCGACAGCGCCGCGCCGCCGCGGCCGTCGCCGTCCATACGGGTGAGCACGATGCCGGTGATGCCGACCCGCTCGTCGAACGAGCGGGCGAGATGGACCGCGTCCTGACCGGTCAGCGCGTCGGCGACCAGCAGGATCTCGTGCGGCTTGCCGATCTTCTTGATCTCCGCCATCTCGAGCATCAGGGGCTCGTCGATGTGGATACGGCCGGCGGTGTCGAGGATGACGACGTCGTAGCCGCCGAGACGGGCGGCCATCTGGGCGCGCTCGGCGATCTGCACCGGCGTCTGGCCGGCGACGATCGGCAGCGTGTCGATCTGGTTCTGCTCGCCGAGAACGCGCAGCTGTTCCTGCGCCGCCGGACGGCGGGTGTCGAGCGAGGCGAGCAGCACCTTGGCCTTGGCGCGCTCGGAGAGCCGCTTGCCGATCTTGGCCGTGGTGGTCGTCTTACCCGAGCCCTGGAGACCGACCATCATGATGGTGACCGGCGCCGGCGCATCGAGATCGATCGGCTTGGCGGTCGAGCCCAGCGTCTCGACGAGCACGTCGTGGACGATCTTGATGACCTGCTGGCCGGGGGTGACCGAGCGCAACACCTCGTGGCCGACGGCCCGGTGCTTGACCTTGTCGGTGAACGACTTGACCACGTCGAGAGCGACGTCGGCCTCGATCAGGGCGCGGCGAACCTCGCGCATCGCCTCGCCGACGTCGGCCTCGGTGAGGGCGCCGCGGCGGGGGAGCTTGTCCAGGATCCCGGACAACCGTTCCGACAGGTTCTCGAACATTCGTCGCTCGATCCGTTGTTGCCTTCCAACCGGCGACGCGACCGATCCCCAAACGAAAACGCGCCCGCGGGCGCAACGCGCTGGCGGACGTTCGCCTCCGGGGGCTTATCGAATGCCCCGGTCGGCTGAGGGATCGACGACGAAGTCGGCGAGAGTCGGGCTTCCATAGAGAAGGGCGGGCGAAGAGTCAATCTTCGCCCGCCCCGTGAGGGTGGTTCACCGGGTGGATCACTCGACGAAGACGTAGATGTCGACGACGACGCGATCCTCGGGCGACGCGATGGCGTCCTCACCGTATTCCTCGATCGTCGCCGTGACGGTGAGCCCGTTGGCGGCGATGTACTCGTCGATGCGGGCATAGACCGTATCGAGGTCGTCGGCCTCGGCCGAGGGCGAGAAACGCAGGGCCGGACCGGAGGGCGAGACGTCGGCCTTGACGCCCTTGGGCAGCTTGCCCTTGGCCGGCGCCTTGTCGACCGGCAGCATCACCACGAAGGAGAAGCCGTTCTCGTCGCTCTCGACATATTCGACCAGCGGCGCACCGTCCGGCTTGACCCCCGCCTTCTTGGCGGCGATCGCCAGCTGCTCGAAGGCGTTGCCGAGCTTGTCCTCGGCCTCCTCCCAGGCGCCGTGACCCTCGATGGCGAGGACCGGACGCTCCGGCAGATCGACCTCTTCGGGCAGCGCCGCTTCGGCGGCGTCCGGCGCCGGCGCGGCCGGTTCGGCCTCGGCCGGCGTCGCCGGCTTGGCCGCGTCGGCCGGCTTCGCGGCTTCGGCAGGTGCGGCGGCCCGGGCCGGGGCCCCCCGGCTCGCCGCCCCCGCGGGGGCCACCCGGTTGGGGGCCTT
>CALMYM010000019.1 GCA_937873675.1 uncultured Alphaproteobacteria bacterium
CCGGGCCGTGCTGGTGGCGCTGCGGGTGACCTTGGCGGCGGTGGCGATGTTCACGCTTCTCGCCGGGCTCGAACCGGTGCGTTTCGGCCACGCCCTCGCCCGGCTCGGGATGCCGACGAAGCTGGTGCATCTCCTGCTTTTCGCCGTGCGCTTCGTCGCGCTGCTGCGCGACGAGGTGGCACGCCGTCACGATTCGCTCCGTGCCCGCGCCTTCCGTCCCCGCACCTCGATCCGCACCCTGCGCACCCTCGCCCATCTCACCGGCCGCCTGCTCGTCGGCGCCGTCGAGCGTGCCGAACGGGTCGACGAGGCGATGCGCTGCCGCGCCTTCACCGGCCGCTTCGCCCTCGTCGACGGCGGTGGTTTCGGCGCCGCCGATCGCCGCTTCGCCGCGGTCGCGACCGTTCTCCTGCTCCTCCCCCTGGTGACGGAGCGGCTGACGTGAGCGCCCTCTTCGATCTCGTCGACGTCGCCGTGACTCGCGCCGGCCGGCCGATCCTCACCTCGGTGTCGATGACGCTGGAGGCGGGCGAGCGTCTGGCCCTCGTCGGGGCGAACGGCGCCGGCAAGACGACGCTGCTCCGAACCCTCGTCGGCCTCGAGCGGCCGAGCGGCGGCCGGATCGTCGCCTTCGGCCGCGAGCGGCGCGCCGAGAAGGACTTCCACGAGGTCCGCTCCCTCGCCGGCTTCCTCTTCCAGGACCCCGACGACCAGCTCTTCTCGCCGACGGTGATCGAGGACGTCGCCTTCGGCCCGCTCAATCTCGGCCTCACGCCGGCTGCCGCCGAGGCCCGCGCCCGCGCCACCCTCGATCGCCTCGGCCTCGCCGGCCTCGCCGGGCGCGTCACCCATCGCCTGTCGGGCGGCGAGAAGCGGCTGGTCAGCCTCGCCGCCGTGCTCGCCATGGAGCCGCGGGCGCTGCTGCTCGACGAGCCGACCAACGCCCTCGACGAGACCCATCGCGACCGGTTGATCGACATCCTTTCCGGCCTCGACGTGGCGATGGTGATCGTCGCCCACGATCGGCTCTTCCTCGAGAAACTCGCCACCCGCGCCGTGCTGCTCAAGGACGGCCGCCTCTCACCGGCGAGCCTGCATCGCCACGTCCACGTGCACGACCACGTCCACATCCACGGTCTCGACGACGACCACGGCCACGCCCACTCCGGGCCGCGCGGTCACGCCCCGGAAGATCCGGCGACGTGATCGTCCCGACTTCCCCTGCGCCTCGATCGGGATAGGATCCCGACGACCCGTGGAGCGCCTCGCCGGAGCCGGACCCTTTGCAACGCGTGACCCTGACCTTCGACGACGACCTGATGGCGGAGATCGACCGCTTCATGGAGTCGCGCGGCTACTCCAACCGCTCCGAAGCGGTGCGAGATCTCGCCCGTGCCGGTCTCGCCCATGGCGTCGAAGCGGTGGGCGAGACGCGCGACTGCGTCGCCACCCTCACCTACGTCTTCGATCCGCAGACCCGCGAACTGTCGAAGCGCCTCGCCGCCGCCTTCCGGGATCGCCCCGATCTGCGCAGCACCCGTCTGCAACGCCCGCTCGACGGCGGCGACGTGTTGGAGGTGGCGGTGCTGGAAGGCCCGACCCCGGCGGTCCGCGCCTTCGTCGAGGCGGTGCAGGCCGAACGCGGAGTCCGCCACGGCCGCGCCGTGGTGATCCCGTCGAGCCTTCCGGCGGATGCGTCGGCGTCCGAGACGTGAGATCCAGGATGGGACGACGGCTCCCCGAGGGCCGCTCCGCCGCTGTCCGCGCGACCTAGCGCCCGACGCGATCGAGCGCCCGGAACAGGTCGGCGCGGATGTCGTCGTGATCCTCGAGCCCGACCGAGAGGCGGACGAGACCGTCGGTGAAGCCGTGCTTCGCCCGCTCCTCCGGCGCGTAGGTCGAGTGGGTCATGCTCGCCGGATGCTGCACCAGGGTCTCGGCGTCGCCGAGGCTGACCGCCCGCGTGGCGAGTTCGACCGCGTCCATGAAGATGCGCCCCGCCTCGAGCCCACCCTTCAGCTCCAGCGCGATCATGCCGCCCATCGCCCGCATCTGACGGGCGGCGAGCGCCTTCTGCGGGTGGCTGTCGAGGCCGGGATACCACACCCGCTCCACCGCCGGATGCGCTTCGAGCTCCGCCGCCAACAGGGCCGCGGTCTCGCAGTGACGGTCCATGCGCAGGGCGAGCGTCTTCAGGCCGCGCAGCACCAGGAAGGCGTCGAGGGCGGAGATGCAGGCGCCGTTCAGCTCCTTGATGCCGACGAAGCGGAACCGGTCGACGAGTTCCTTGGAGGCGACGACCGCCCCGGCGAGGAGATCGCCGTGACCGCCGAGATATTTCGTCGCCGAATGGACGACGACGTCGGCGCCGAGCGTCAGCGGCCGCTGCAGATAGGGGGTGCAGTAGGTGTTGTCGACGACGAAGGTCGCCCCGGCGGCGCGGCAGATCTCGGCGATCGCCGCGATGTCGACCACCCGCATGTTGGGGTTCGACGGCGTCTCGGTGATCACCAGCCGCGTCTTGGGGGTCATCGCGGCACGGAGGTTCGCCGGATCGGTGAGATCGGCGAACCGCGTCGTCACCCCGAATTTCGGCATGTGGTGTTCGAGCAGCCCGAAGGTGCAGCCGTAGAGCGTCTTGTCGGCGACGACCTCGTCGCCGGAGGCGAGCAGCGTCCACAACACCGCGGTCAGCGCCCCCATGCCGGAGGCGGTGGCGAGCCCGGCCTCGCCCTCCTCGAGATCGGCCAGCCGCTTCTCGAGCACGGTGACCGTCGGGTTGCCGACCCGGCTGTAGATGTAGCCCTCCTCCGTGCCGGCGAAACGGGCGGCGCCGGTGGCGACGCTGTCGAAGGCATAGGTCGAGGAGAGGAAGACCGGCGGATTGAGCGCGCCCTGATACTCGAACGGATCGTAGCCGTGATGGATGGCGCGCGTGGCGAAGCCGCGGAATTTCGAGGTATCGGACATGGCGATCTCCTTCGAGAGGGATGATACGCCGCTCGTCCCGTGCGATCATGCCGAAATCGCCTCGAACGACCATGGCTCGTGGCAGCTTCGTCGCTCACAGGGATACAGAATGACCGATCGTGCCAAACTCGCCCTCGACGACATCGACCTGAAGATCCTCCGCGAGCTTCAGGCCGACGCCCGTATCCCCAACATCGCGCTCGCCGAGAAGGTCGGCCTGTCACCGTCCCCCTGTTCGCGCCGGGTGCGGCTCCTGGAGGAGGCCGGCGTCGTCACCGCCTGGCGTGCCGTCCTCGATCGCGCCGCCGTCGGCCTCGGCCTGACCGTCTTCGCCGGCGTCCGCGTCGCCCGCCATTCGCGCGAGAACGCCGAGGCCTTCGTCGACGCGGTGCTCGCCATGCCCGAGGTGGTCGCCTGTCATCTGACCTCCGGCGACACCGACTACCTGCTCGAGGTGGTGGTCCCCGACATGGCGACCTACGAATCGACCGTGCTGCGGCGGATGCTGTCGCTGCCGGCGATCGCCGACATCCGCACCTCCTTCGCCATGCGAAGCCACAAGACCGACGGCCCGCTGCCGCTCACCACCCGGCGCTGATCACCCTGCGCCCCGGCAAGCCGCTCAGCTTCCCGGCTGCGTCAGGTGGTCGAAGATCGCCCGCCGCTCGTCGGCGTCGAAGAAGGAAAACTCCTTGGCCGCGACGGCCGACATCAGGCCGAGATCGCGGTCGCCGATCCCCTTGCCGGTGGTGATCAGGTGGTCGAACGCTTCGAAGGAATAGCCCTTCGTCACGGTGGCGAGCGCCGGCGTCACCATGCCGAAGCCGTTGTCGCGCTCGCGATCGAGATGGTGGCAGTGCAGGCAGGTGGTCTCGACCAGATAGCGGCCGAGATTCTTCGGACGAAGCGCCCGGTGCTCGACCGGCGGCACGTGGTCGGCCTCGAACGGGATCCGATCGAGGGCGAGGGCGAGCCGCCCGAGCGGCCCCCACGTGGTCCGGTTCGGCAGGGCATCCGGCAGCGGCTCGAGAGAGCGCATCCAGGTGACGAGCGCCGCCACGTCCTCGTCGGCGAGATGGGCGTAGGTGGCCGCCGGCATGGCGATGACGCCGGTTCCGTCCTTCTTGACCCCATGGCGCAGCAACCGCTCCAGCTCACGGTCGTCGTAGGACCGGGCGACTCGGGTGAGATTGGGGGCGACCAGCGATCCGATCGCCGCATCGTCGAAGATCACCCGTCCCGCCTGCGCGTGGCAGCCGGTGCACATCAACGTCCGCGCCCGCCGTTCCGCCTCGGCCGGCGCCGGGCGCAGGTACGCCGCATCGAAATCCTCGAGTGCGACCGCATGGGTCCGGCCGAGCCGCGCCTGCGAGCCGGCGTGGACACCGAGCCAGGCGAGCGCGATCACCGCCGCCGTCGAAGCGGCGACGCGGAGTTTCATCGTTTTGGTCATCGTCGTGTCCCGAGCCGTCAGTCGCGGCAGCTGGAGCGGAAGGCGGCCAGCGCGCCTTCGAAGCCGGCATGGGCGAGGGGCCAGCCGGGCCGGTCCTGCAGGGTGCGGAGCCAGCGCCGGACGTTGGGGTAGGCGGCGAAGTCGAGACCGGCGAAGCCGCCGAGGACGACGTTGGCCACGCCGACATAGTCGGCGAGGGTGATCGTCTCGCCGCAGACGAAGGGCCGATCGCCGATCATGTGGCGGTCGAGCACCCGCAGGAACCGGTCGCTGCCGGTCCGACCGATGCCGCGCATCGTCGCCAGCACCGCCGGGTCGAGCGCGGTCAGATGCGGCAGGATGTAGGTGTAGGAGAGCAGCGCGCAGTGGAAGACGTGGAAGCTCGTCTGGAACCACGAGACCGCTTCGTCGACCCGCGACCGTTCGCGCGGATCGGTGGGATAGGCGGGAAGGCCGCGTTCGATCGCGATATGGCGGATGATCGCCGAACTCTGGGTCAGGCGGAACCCGTCGTCGTCGACGAAGACCGGCACCTGCCCGTTCGGGTTCAGCGCCAGGAAGTCCGGCGCCGTGTGGTCGCCGGCCGCCAGCGAGACGATCTCCTCGTCGAAGGGGATGGCGTGATCGTAGAGAAAGAAGGTCACGATGCGGGAGGATGTCGATACGGGATCGTAGGAGAGCTTCATGGTTCGGCCTCGCGGTCGGAAGATCCGTCGTCGCCGGCCATCTGCACGCGTCTGGCCCCTTGCCTCAATCGGCATTCCCGTCGGATCATTCTGCAGATTTGCAGAGGTGGTCATGATCGACTGGAACGATCTGAGATATGTGCTGCACGTCGCCCGCGAGGGGTCGACGCTCGCCGCCTCGCGTGTGCTCGGAACCAACCAGACCACGGTCATGCGCCGGATCGCGGCGCTGGAGGCGCAACTCGGTTTCGCGCTGTTCGAGAAGCGGCGCACCGGCTACGTGCCGACCGAAGCTCTGACCGGCCTGCTCGACAGCCTGAACGGGGTGGAGAGCGCCCATCGCGCCTTCGAGCGCGGCGCCGGTCTGGTGCGCCGCGGCCTTGCCGGCACGGTGCGCTTCACCGCGCAGCAACTCCGGGCGGCCCGCTTCAGGGGCGACCCCTTGGTGCAGTGCCGAAGAGGCTACCCGGGGACGGGCATGGAGTTTCTGCCCTCCGACCGACCGCTCGACCTCACCGCCGGTGAGGCCGACGTCGCGCTCCGGGCGGGGGACCGCCCCACCGAACCGACGCTGTTCGGACGCAGGATCGTCGCCCGCGACGATTGGAGCGTCTGTTGCAGCCGGGACTACGCGGCCGTGTTCGGGGCGCCCCGCGGGCTCGACGAGATCGCCGGCCACACCTTCATCGCCCTCCTCGACGGCGTCGCCGCAACACCGCTCACCCGATGGATCGAGGCCAACATTCCGAGCGAAGCCATCGGTATCCGCCAGAACGGTGTCGGTGCGATCCATGCCAGCGTCCGGGCCGGGCTCGGCATCTCGATCTGTCCGGATCTGATCACCGTCGCCGATCCCGACATGATCAGGTGCTTCGCCGTCGACGTCGAAACCGCCCACGAGATCTGGCTGCTGGCGCCGGCCCGCCACCGCGACAGCCCGCATGTCCGCGTCTTCCTCGATTTCCTGTCCAACCACCTGACGACCCTGGCGCGGCTGCGCGAACGGGGCACGTGAGGGGCGCGGCCGAGTTCGACCGAAACGACGACGCCCGCATCGGCGGACGAGGAGACGGCCGTCGGTGCGGGCGGAGCGGTGTCGTCGAGGTGTCGCGGGCTCGCGCCCGGCGTCCTCACTTCTTCTCGGTGATCGTCGCGGTTCCGTCGCCGGCGAACTTGATGTCGGCGTCGAGGAAGGCGGCCTGCAGATCCGCGGCGTAGAGCTTGGCGGTGTCGTAGGCCTCACCCGAGCGGGCGCCGGTGCCGCAGATGAAGACGATCGGCTTGTCCTTCGGGAAGGTGGTGAGCTTCTTCTCCAGCTCGTTCATCGGCACGTTGACCGCGCCCTTGATCGTTCCGGCCGCGAACTCGTTGGCATTGCGCACGTCGACCAGCAGGATCGAAGCCGGATCGGCCTTCCACGCCGCTTCGAAGGAGGCGACCGTCACCGAGCCCTTCTCCTTGCCGGCGACCAGCGCCGCCTTGGCCGGCGCGGCCGCGGGGGTGGCTCCCGTCGCCGGGGCGGCGGCGGCCGCAGGACCGGCACCGTAGACCTTCTCCCATTCCGGATAGCCTTCCGGATAGGTCACGACGTTGGTCCAGCCGAGCTTGCGGGCCTTGTCCGCCGACTGGTCGGACAGCACGCACTCGAGGCCGCCGCAGTAGTAGATCACCAGCGCCGCCTTGTCGGCCGGCAGCTTGTCGACGTGCTTGTCGAATTCGCTGTCGGAGATCGCCACGGCCGTCGGGATGACGCCCTTGTCGGTGACCCGCTTCGGACGGGCGTCGATCAGCGTGTAGGGCTGCTTCTCGTCCATCAGCTTCTTGATGTAGGCGCCGGAGACGGCGACCGGACCGCCCTTGGCCTTCCAGTCCGGCATACCCTCGGCATAGACCTCGATGGCGCCGTAACCGAGCGCCTTCGCCTTCTTGGCGCTGTCGTGCGACAGCATGCAGTCGACGCCGCCGCAGTAGAAGATCAGCTTGGTCGCCTTGTCGGCGGGCAGCTTGTCGACCGACTTCTCGAAGGCCGAATCGGGGATGTTGATCGCGCCGGGGATGTGCCCGGGGTCGTACTGACGTCCCGTCGGCCGGCTGTCGATGACGGCGACGCCCTTCTTCGGCGGGATCGTCGCCTCGGCGCGCACCTTGTCGAAGGTGGTCAGGACGGAGAACCATCCCTCCTTCGGTTGCACGGCGGTCTGAGCGGCGGCCGGAAGGGTCGGCACGGCGACGAGGAGGCCGGTGGCGCCGATCATCAGCGCGCCGACCAGGGCGAGATGCTTCGTTCTCATGGGTCTTCTCCCTGAGCTGAACGTCACAGGACGGTGAGTTTCTCGGTGGTCTCGTTCCAACGGACGACCGCGTACCAGAGTGCGAGCAGGCCGAAGCCGATCGCCAGCGCCACGCCCCAGCCGCCGAACATGTCGGGCAGGAAGGCCTGACGACCGACGCCGGTCACTTCCCAGGTCTCGATGTTGGTCTCGTCGATGGCGGTGAGGCCGATCTTCTTGAAGACGGCGGAAGCGATCGAGCCGACCCAGGCGAAGAACAACATCGCCACCCAGAGCTTGGCGTGGCCCTCGCCCATCCGCCACAGCGCGCCCGAAGCGCAACCGCCGGCGAACACCATGCCGAAGCCGAAGATCGCGCCGCCGGCGAGCGAGCCGATCCAGAAGGTCGGGGGAATCGCGACGTAGGGGTCGATCACCTTGGCGCGGAACAGCAGTGCGGCGAGCGGCATGCCGATCGCCATGGCGAGGATCACCGCCTTGGTCATGGTGCCCTCGCCGGTCATGAACGGCTCGCGGATCGACCGGGCGAAGCACAGGCGCGAGCGATGCATGACGAAGCCGATGGCGAAGCCGGCGGCGACGACGATGGCGCGCGAGGCGACCTGCTTCTCCGGCGACGCCCACCAGGTCGCGCTCCAGGCGACGACGCCGACGAGAATGGCCAGCCCGAAGACGGGATAGAGCCGCTTCACGCCGTCCGGCACGCGGGTCGGCGACGGTGCGGCGGTGCCCCATTCGACGGTGTCGAGCGTCCACAAGAGGACCTTGAGCCCGATCCAGGCGCCGAACAGGAGACCCGCCCACATCGCCCAACCGGCCGGCGAGGAATGGACCACCGGATTGAAGAAGCCGCCGGTGGTGCAGCCGCCGGCGAGCGAGGCGCCGATGCCCATCAGCGATCCGCCCAGCGCGCCCCAGACGTACTCGAGCTTCGGCGCCCGATTGGGCTGGAACTGCCCGGAGAGCAGGGCAGCGGTGGCCGATCCGAGGACCAGCAGGATGTTCATCAGCGACATGCGATGGCCGAGGAACCCTTCCTTGGCCTCGCCGATGCCGAGCAACGGCGCCAGACCGATCGCCGCGTTGAGCCGGTCGCCCCAGTACTTCACGCCGCCGAACACCCCCCAGAACAGACCGGTGGTCATCAGCGCCAGGACGATCAGAACGAGCAGGACGGCCCCGAAGAAGGGCGACCATTCCTCGACGAAGATCTTCTTCCAGTCTTCGGCGAGGCCGGGAAAGCGGGTCGGCGATGTGGACATCGTGGTCGGTCTCCGCGCGCGGATCCGCCCGCACGACCGGTGGGTCGGTCGTGGCGGAGCGGGATTCGGCGGTTCAATTGCAGGAAGCGGGTTCGTCGCCGTCCTTGGCGCCGCGCATCAGGAACGCCGCGACGTCGGCGGTCAGATCCGCGTCGGCGACGTCGGCGAACTTCTCGGCCGCCTTGTTGGTCGCCTTGATCTCGGCGCGATGGGCCTTGGAGAGGAAGTGAGAGACCTTGTCCTTGCCCTTGGCGTGGGCGTCGGCCTTCAGATACTCGGCCCATTCGGCCTTGGTGCGCGTCGACGGCGCGATCGATCCGATCGGCTCGGCCACGTGGCAGGAGGTGCAGACGGAGCGATAGTAGATCCGGCCCCGCTTCCATTCGGCGTCGTAGGCCGACGCGGCGGTCGCGAATGCGGTGACGGCGGCGATCGCGGTCGCCGAGAAAACCAGGGCCTTCTTCATCATCGTTTCCCCGTATGTGGCCTTCTCGTCGAAGCGGAGCTTCGTGAGCGGAGCGGGGCGGGGTCGGCCCTGGTCGGGTGGCGCGCGGACGCGTCGCCTGCAGCGGCGGATCTCGTCTGCCTCGCTGTCGTACGATCGGGCAGATCTGATATTTCTAATCTGCTCATTTATGCGCCGGTTGCGAGACGCCGGCACCGTGACACCTCGCCGTTCGCATTGATACGGAAACTGGATAGAAACCTTTCACAACGCACCGGAGAGCGGTAGAGAACTTGCCGGAAGAGGTGTCCGGCGCTCTTGTGACGTCGTCGGCGACGGAGCGCCGATGCGACGGAAACCCGCCACGGTCTGAAATTCTGGGAGCCCACCGCTCCGTCGAGCGATCCCTCGGGCTTTCACTGCGACACCCGTGGCCGGTGGCCGATCGCCGCGGCGATCGGGTGGCGCCCGACCTCGGTCGCATCGGGGAAGACCCGCATCGCGAACGTGTCGCCTGGACGCTTTCGTGCAGCCGTGACATGCCGATCTCTCCGGTCCGCGGAGACGCACATGACCACCGCTCTCACCTACACCGTGATCCCGATCCTCGCGGCGATCGTCGGGGGCGTCCTCACCCTGCTGCGACGACCCTCCCACGTCGCGGTGAGCGCCATCCAACATTTCGCCGCCGGCATCGTCTTCTCCGCCGCCGCGGTCGAGATCCTGCCCCATCTCAAGCACCAGGGTGCTCTGTGGCCGATCGTCATCGGCGGCGGTCTCGGCGTCGCGGCGATGCTCGCTCTGAAGACGATCGGCGAGCGCACCGAGGGCAAGATCGGCCTCGTCTCGCTCATCGCCGCCGATCTCTTCATCGACGGCACGGTGCTCGGCCTCGCCTTCCAGGGCGGCGAGAAGGCGGGCCTGCTCCTCACCTTCGCCCTGACGATCGAGGTGCTGTTCCTCGCCCTCTCCGTCGCCGCCGAACTCGGCGACGCACCGGAGCAGCGGTTCCGCAATGTCGCGCTCACCTCGGCGCTGGCGTTGATGATGCCCGTCGGCGTGGTCTTCTCCGCCCCCTTCGCCACGGCCCCGCCGGCGGTGGTCACCGGCGCCTTCGCCTTCGGGCTGGTGGCGCTGCTCTACCTCGTCACCGAGGAGCTGCTGGTCGAGGCCCACGAGGTCGAGGAGCCGCCGTGGGCGACGGCGCTCTTCTTCGTCGGCTTCCTGCTGTTGCTGATCCTCGAGGACACGCTGTGAACGAGCGGCGTGGCGCGCGTCAGTCGTGATCGTCGTCGTGGTCGCGGCCGTGGTGACCGTGGCCGCCGGGGACGCGCTCGAGCGTCGCCGGATCGAAGCGTGCCTTGATCGTCCGGCCCGACGCGTCGCGGGCGAAGACCTTGTAGCAGCCGTCGTCGGCCTTGAGCCGCAGCACCGTCCAGCCCTCGGCCGCGAGCTTCTGCACCAGAGCGGACCTCGGCTGCCAGTCGGCGAGCGGCACGGCGCAGCGGTCGTCCGCCGCCGCGACGCCGACGGTCGCGCCGAGAAGAGCCAGGGTCAGGGCGATGCGAAGGATCACGGGCTTCTCCGGTGGAAGGATCATGGCGCATTCCAGCACGGCCGGCTGAAACGGACCTGAACGGCGCCGTGAATTTTACCCGACCCCTGGCCCGGCGACGAGACTAGACTGCGCCGCAGAGGAACGAGGCGATTTCCCATGCGCATTCTCGCGATCGAAGACGACACCCTGCTCGGACAGGCCGTCCGCGACCAGATCGTCGCCGACGGCCATTCCGCCGACTGGGTGACGCGCCTCGCCGACGCGGAGGTCGCGATCCACGCCGGCGTCTTCGATCTGGTGCTGCTCGACCTGATGCTGCCCGACGGCCGCGGCCTCGATTTTCTCAAGGCCCGCCGCGTGAGCGGTGACGTCACGCCGGTGATCGTGCTCACCGCCCGCGACCAGATCTCCGATCGCATCGCCGCCCTCGATGCCGGCGCCGACGACTATCTGGTGAAGCCCTTCGATCTCGCCGAGCTCTCCGCCCGCATCCGCGCCGTCGGCCGTCGCTACTCCGGCAACCCCAACCCGCTCGTCACCATCGGCGACCTCGACGTCGACCTCGGCGGCCGTACCGTCCACCGTGGCGGCCGGCCGGTCGCCCTGACGGCGCGGGAGTGGTCGCTGTTCGAGGCCTTCGTCCAGCGCCCGAACCAGCTCCTCTCCAAGCCGCAGCTCGAGGAGCGGCTCTATTCCTTCGACGCCGAGGTCGAGAGCAACACCATCGAGGTCTATGTCGCGCGTCTGCGCAAGAAGCTCGGCGCCGAGGTCATCGAGACGGTGCGCGGCATGGGCTATCGGCTGGGCGCGCCGGGGGGAGGGGCATGACCGCCCGTCTCGCGCCGCCACCGCGCTGGAGCCTCGGCCGCCGTCTCGCCTTCGGCCTCGTGATCGTCATGACGGTGCTGTGGCTGGCGGCGGCGGCCGTCGCCGGTCTCGTGCTCCGCCGCGAGATCGACGAGGTCTTCGACAGCGCCCTCCAGGAGGTGGCGCAGCGCGTCCTGCCGCTCGCCTATTCCGAGCTGCTGGCCCGCGAGGCCGACGACCCGCCGCAACACATGGCGCCGATCGGCCCGCACCGCGAATACGTCACCTACGTGGTGCGCGACGAAACCGGGCGCGATCTCCTCCAGTCGAGCGATGCCGATCCGGCGGCGTCCCCCAGGGCCGGGCCGACCGGCTTCGGGCCCGCCGGCGACCGGCGCCTCTCCCCCGAGACGGCGGTCCGCGGCACCGTGCGGGTCACCACCGCCGAGCGGCTCACCCATCGCCGCGAGACCGTCCGCTCGGCCGTCGTCGCGCTGATCTGGCCGCTCGCCGTGCTGGTGCCGATCGCGCTCCTCGCGGTCCTCCTTCTCGGTCGGTCGACGGTTCGCCCGATCGTCGCCTTCCGCGAACGCATCGAAGCGCGTGGCCGCGGCAATCTCGCCCCGCTCGGCGAGACCGGCCTACCGGTCGAGATCGCCCCGGTGGCGAGCGCCGTCGACGCTCTGCTGGAGCGGTTGCGCGGGGCGCTCGAGGCGGAGCGCAGCTTCACCGCCAACGCCGCCCACGAACTGCGCACCCCGATCGCCGCCGCGCTCGCTCAGACCCAACGCCTCCTCGCCGAATTGCCGGAGGCGGCGGCGCGCGAGCGCGCCCGCGCCATCGCCGCGTCGCTGCGCCGTCTGTCGGGCCTCGCGGAAAAACTCCTCCAGCTCGCCAAGGCCGAGGGTGGCGGCCTCCTCGCCGAGACCCCGGCCCGACTCGGTCCGGTCCTCGCCCTGGTGATCGACGAGATCGATCGCCGCGCCGACGTCGCCGACCGTCTCGCCGTGACGATCCCGCCCGACGGCGGCCCGCTCTGCGATCTCGACGCCGACGCCTTCGCCGTCCTCGCCCGCAACCTCGTCGAGAACGCCCTGAAACACGGCGCGCCGGACGGCGAGGTGGCGGTGCGCCTGACCGACGATGCCCTCGAAGTCGAGAACGACGGTCCGGTGATCGCCGCGGAAGACCTCGACCGGCTCACCCGCCGCTTCGAGCGCGGCCCGACCACGGCCGACGGCGCCGGTCTCGGCCTCGCCATCGTCGTCGCCATCTGCCGCGGCTCCGGCGCGACCCTCGACCTCCGCTCGCCGGCTCCCGGCCGCGACGGCGGGTTCCTCGCCCGCGTCCGTCTCCCGGCGCCGCGTTCACCTTCCTGACGCGAAGCTGAACGCCGACGCGTCGCCGTTTCAGGTGGCCGTCAGGTCCACCGGGCAGGGTGCTCCGATCGAAACCGAACGGAGCCCTCCGATGAAGAAACCCCTCCTCCTCGCCACCGCCGCCCTCCTCCTCGGCACGTCGGTGGCCGGCGTCGCCCTCGCCACCCCCCGCCTCCTCGAAGACCGCTTCGCCCGCGAGAGGGGCACCGACGACGGGGACCGCGCGACGGTCTCCGCCGGCGCGCGCTTCCGTGCCGCCGACCGCGAGCATCGCCGTCGCCACGAGGCGCGCGAGCACCGCCGTGGCCACGACGACGATGACGATGACGACGACGACGATGACGACGGCGACCGCCGCGGCGGCGATCGTGGTCGCGCCGGCCGTCCGGGTGTGACCGGTCCGACCGATCCGAACGCGCCGGTTCCCGACAACGGCCTCTTCGAGGGCAAGGCCCGACCCAAGGTCGAAGTCAACTGAAGCCCGCGCCCATCCTCGTGCCCCTGGGAGACACGTCCATGAAACTCGCGACTTCCGCTCTCGCCGCCACCGCCGCCTTCGTCGTCCCGACGGTGGCGGAGGCGAAACAGGTCACCTTCGAGACCACCCTCAAGGCCTACGGCGGCAACGGCGCCTATGCCGTCATCTGGGTCTCCGACGCCGCCGGCAAGTACAAGGGCACGCTGTGGATGGCCGGCGATCGCGCCAAGTACTGGCGCCATCTCTCCGACTGGCAGCGCGCCTCCGGCGGTCGGGCGACGGAGGTCGACGGCATCACCGGCGCCTCCATCGGCTCCGGCAAGACGTTGAAGATCACCCTCGACCTCGCCGACGCCCTGATCGACGCCGGCTACGTCGTCCATGTCGACACTTCGGTCGAGAACGGCCGCGACTTCCCTTCCGAGGTGGTCGCGCCGCTCTCCTCCGACCAGAACGGCAAGCCGGTCGCTGGCAAGGGCTACGTCAAGTCCTTCAAGGTCTCGTTCTGAAGCGGAGGGTCTCCCCATGTTGCGCCGTCTCCATTCCGTCCTCGGCCTCGCGCTCGGCCTCGTCCTCGTCGTCACCGCGCTGACCGGCGTCGCCTTGTCGGTGGTGCCGATCGTCGACCGCTTCTCGAGCCCGACGATCGACCGCGGAACCTCCGTCGCCGCCTTGGCGGAAGCCGTGGCGGCGCGTCACGAGACCCTCTCCACCCTGAAGGTGCGGGCGAGCGGCATCGTCACCGCCGCCTACACCGACGGCGAGATCAACGGCATCGAGCGGATCGATCCGGCGACCGGCGCCGGCCTCGGTCCCTTCGAGGTCTCGTCGACCGTCCGCTTCATCACCGATCTCCACCGCGCCTTCGGCCTCGGCTCGGACGGCCGCATGGTCGCGGCGGTGAGCGCGGCGGCGATGCTGGGGCTGTCGCTCTCCGGCCTCGTCCTTCTCGCCCGCCGCCTCGGCGGCGCGCGGGCGCTCCTCCGCCCGATCCGCGGGACGACCGCCGAGCGTCTGCACGGCGATCTCGCCCGGCTCGCCACCCTCGGCCTCGTCCTCTCGTCGCTCACCGGCCTGTGGATGTCGGCCTCGACCTTCGATCTCCTGCCGGAGCGCGCCGAAGCCCCGACCATCGCCGCCGCCGACGGCGCCCCCCTGCCGCTCGATCGCATCGAGGCGCTCGCTCGTGTCGACGTCGCCGACCTGCGTGAACTGACCTTCGCCGACCCGGCCGTCCCCGGCGATGTCTTCCGGCTCCTCACCCGTTCCGGTGAGGCGGTGGTCGATCCGACGACCGGCCGCACCCTCGCCTTCGCGCCGGCGACCGTCGTCGACCGGATCGACGATCTCGTCCGCGTCCTCCACACCGGCCGCGGCGTCTGGGCGCTGGCGCTCCTCCTCGGCCTCGCCGCCGCGACGACGCCGATCCTTGCCGGCTCCGGCCTCCTGATGTGGCGGCGTCGCCGCGCCGCCCGGGCCACCGCCTTCGCTTCCGTGGCCGTCGAGACCGCCGACACGGTGATCCTCGTCGGCTCCGACGGTGGCTCGACCCGCGGCTTCGCCACGACGCTCGCCGTCGCCCTCGAGCGTCACGGCCACCGCGTCCACCTCGCCGAGATGAACGATCTCGCCGAAGCGCATGTTCGCGCCGAGCGACTGCTGATCCTCGCCGCCACCTGGGGCGACGGCTCGGCGCCGACCTCGGCCCGGCACTTCCTCGACCGCCTCGCCGGGCTCGAGGGGCGCGCGCCGGTCGCCGTCCTCGGCTTCGGCGACCGTACCTTCCCCGACTTCTGCGGCTACGGCCGCGCCGTCGCCGAGGCGCTCGACGCCGAGGGCTTCCCGCGCCTCCTCGACTTCAAGCGTATCGACCGTCGCTCGGCCCAGGAATTCGCCCAGTGGGGCCACGATCTCGGTGCGGCGCTCGGCCACGATCTGGTGCTCGAGCACGTCGCCGAACGGCCCGCGACGACGGCGCTCGAACTGGTCGAACGCGAGGACTACGGCGCGGCGGTCGGCGCGCCGGTGGCGATCCTGCGCTTCGCCGCGCCGCTCGACCGGCGCACCCTGCGCCGCGGCCGCCTGCCCGCCTTCGAGGCCGGCGACCTTCTCGGCGTCGTGCCGCCGGGCGAAGCGATGCCGCGCTTCTATTCGCTCGCCTCGTCGGCCGCCGACGGCGTCGTCGAGATCTGCGTCCGTCTGATGCCGGGCGGTGTCTGCTCGACGCTCCTCCATGCGCTGCGCCCCGGCGACGCCGTCGATGCCTTCGTCCGCACCAATCCGAGCTTCCGCCCGGCGGAAGGCGCCTCGTCGCTGATCCTGATCGGCGCCGGCGCCGGCATCGGCCCGCTCGCCGGTTTCGTCCGGGCGAACGGCGGCGCGCGGCCGGTGCATCTCTACTGGGGTGGCCGCAGCCCGGCCTCCGACTTCCTCTACGAGCACGAACTCGCCCGCGCCCTCGCCGAGCAGCGGCTGACTTCGCTCACCACCGCCTTCTCGCGCGACGCCGCCGCGAGCGCCTATGTCCAGGACCGCATCGCCGCCGACGCCCATCGCCTGCGCGACCTCGTCCATGCCGGCGCCCAGATCCTGGTCTGCGGCAGCCGTGACATGGCCCATGCCGTCACCCGGACGATGGAGACCATCCTCCATCCGCTCGGCACCGACGTCGCCACGCTCCGCGCCGGAGGTCGCTATGTCGAAGACGTCTATTGAGCCGACCCCGGCCGGCACCGGCCTCGTCCGCCGCGCGTTGAACGGTCCGGCGATGGGCTCGCGCTGGTCGGCCGTCGTCCATGTCGCCGCCGATTTCGACATCGCGGCGCTGAGGGCGGCCCTCGCCGCGGCGGTCGAAGAGGTCGAGGCCGAGATGTCGACCTGGCGGCCGACCTCCGATCTCGAACGGCTGAACCGCGCGCCGATCGGCGAATGGACGCCGATCCCCGCCGGCCTCCTCGCCGTTCTCGAGGCGGCGCTCGCCATCGGCGGACTGTCGGACGGCGCCTTCGACGTCGGCGTCGGCGATCTCGTCCGCGCCTACGGCTTCGGCGGCGGCGCCCGCCGGCCCGATCCGGCTCGGATCGCCGTCATCACCGGCCGTCCCGGCTTCGAGCCGCCGAAGACGCTCGAACTCGATCCGGTCAATCGCCGCGCCCGTCGCCTCGCGCCGCTGGCGATCGATCTCTCCGGCATCGCCAAGGGCCGCGGCGTCGATCGCATGGCCGAGGTCGCGACCGCTCACGGCATCTCGTCCTACCTCGTCGGCATCGACGGCGAGTTGCGGGCGAAGGGCACGAAGCCCGACGGCCGCACCTGGGTGGTCGGCCAGGAGTGCCCCGACCGCGCGGCGCGGTCGCTCGCCGGGGTGATCGAACTCACCGACGCGGCGGTCGCCACCTCCGGCGACTACCGCCACGTCCACGAGATCGACGGGCGGAAGCACTCTCACACCATGGACCCGCGCAGCGGCGCGCCGCTCGCCGGCGATCTCGCCCAGGTCACCGTGGTGGCGGAGAGCTGCATGGTCGCCGACGCCTGGGCGACGGCGCTGATGGTGGCCGGCGCGAGAGACGGCTTCGCCCTGGCGCAACGGTTGGGACTGGCGGCGATCCTGGTCGGCGTCGACGGCACCACCCGCGCGACGCTGTGAGATCACTTCGCCGCGGCGAGGGAGCGCAGCACCGTCTCGCTCGGCCAACAGTCGACCTCGAGCCCGGCCGCCTTCTGGTAGGCCCCGAGCGCCGACCGGGTCAGCATGCCGGCCTTGCCGTCGATCTTGTCGGTGTAGAAGCCGAGACGGGCGAGGTGGTGCTGCATGGCCTCGACCGACGCGGTCTTCATCTGCGTCGACGCCGACCACGGCGTGGCGAAGGGCTCGCCGTTCACCATCCGGTCGGAGAGGTGACCGACGAACAGCACGTAGAGGTCGGAGAAGTTGTATTCCTTGATCACGAAGTAGTTGGCGGTGGTCAGGAACGACGGCCCGTGGACGCCTTCCGGCTGCAGGAGCGAGGCGGGCTCGCGCCGTTCGGCCGCGGCGAGCGTCCGGCCCCGCACCGGCGCGAATCCAGCGTCGATCCACGCCCCGATCGGCCGGCGGACGTCCGGGACACCGAGGGTACAGTCGGCACTCTTCGGCGCCCGCACCTCGTAGGCCCAGTGGACCCCGGGCTTCCAGCCCTTGTCGGCGAGCTGCTTGGCGGCGGAGGCGAGGGCGTCCGGCACCGAATGCCAGATGTCGATGCGACCGTCGCCGTCGAAATCGACGCCGTGTCCGTAGACTTCGGACGGCAGGAACTGGGTGAGGCCGGTGGCGCCGGCCCAGGAGGCGTGGAAGTCCTTGCGGCTCACCGCGCCGTCGTCGAGGAGCTTCAGCGCCAGCACGAACTCCCGGCGGAACTGATCCTTGCGCCGCCCGACATAGGCCTGTGTGGCGACCACCCGCAGCGCGTCGTGGCGCTCGGGCGTGCGGCCGTAGTCGGTCTCGCGCCCCCAGATCGCCAGCACCATCGAGCCCGGCACGCCGAACCGCGCCTCGATCTTCTCGAGCGCGGCGCGATGCTCCCGCATCAACCGCCGGCCCTTGTCGGCGAGCCGCGCGATGGTCGCTTCCTTGACGTAGTCGGCCGGCACCCGCACGAACTCGGGCTGCGCCGGCGCTCCGGTCGCCGGCCGCCCCGGTAGAGCGAGATCGGGTAGCTTGAAATCCGGTTCGAGGCCGCGCGTCTCCCGCTCGAAGGTGGCGCGCGAGACGCCGGCTGCCTCGGCCTCCGGCCACATCGACGCGACGAACCGTGCGAAGCCGGCATCGGCGGCCCGGGCGGGCGCCGGCACCGTCGCCAGAGCGAGGAGCGCGACAGCGACGAGATTGCGGAAGGATGCCAAGGAAACGCCCCCGATTCGACCGGCCGGAACGACCCGGCAACGCTAACACGCCCGATCGGACGCGAGAACGTAACCGGGCGCGGCGCGACGATTTCGGGGGAACGTGAGGGACCGCAGCCCGCCCGCCGACGCGGACATCACGTGTCGGACCCCTTTCGCCGGTGCGTTTCGATCCGACGCGCCTTTCCGTCGGAGGGTTCCACCTGCCATTCGTCGTCGGGCGGAACCGGTCTCGAGCCCGCCATGACGGTGAAGTCGAGCGACACGGCCTCGTCGCTCCAGGATGCCTCGATGCCGAGATCGAGCAGGTCGCCGTCGCGCCAGCGCAGCGTTTCGCCGTCGTCCTCGACATGTCGGCCACGTCCGGTTCCGGCAGCCGAGCCGATGGCGATCCACAACCGGCGGGCCGGAGCGTCGGTCGGCCGGACGACCGGTGTCTCGGACGCGAGAACCAGCACCGCGCCGGCCCGCACGAAGATCGGCGGACGGCCGAGGGGAGCCTCGACGGTCGCCTCCGCCCCGGCGGGGAAGACCCGGCCGGTGGCGAATTCGACCCAGGCCTCGGGGCCTTTCGGCAGATACTGGGTCTTGGTCGTCGCGCCCTTCTCGACCACCGGGGAAAACAGCACGTCGGGGCCGAGCATCATCGCGTCGTGCTCGTCGAAGGCTCGGGGATCGTCGGGGAAATCCCAGAACAGCGGCCGGATGATCGCTTCGCCGTCGCGCACGTGGGCGTGGGCGAGGGTGTAGATCAGCGGCAGGAAGGTGGTTCTGAGGTTCAGCGCCTCGCGAATCTGCGGCAACACCTCGGGGTGGGTCCAGGGATGGGTGGCGGCGCGCCAATCCGGGGCGACCTCCGGCTTCCATGAGTTCATCAGCGCCCGCGGATGCAGCGCCATCATTTCGACGAAGCGGCACAGCAGTTCCGCGTCGGGACGCGGTCCGGTGAAGCCACCGATGTCGTGGCCGACCCGCGACATACCCGAGAGCGCCATCGACAGGCCGTTGCGGAGGTTCCATTTCAGCGTGTGCCACGAGGTGGCGTTGTCGCCCGCCGAGGTCTCGGCGTCGCCCTGCAGCCCCGCCGGTCCGGCGCGGGTGACGGTGAAGGGCCGCTCGTCCGGCCGAAGCGCCTGTGTCGCCTCGAAGGTGGCCCGGGTCATCAGGAGCGCCTGCAGCGGGCGGATGCGGGTGGCGTCGTGGGCCCGGCCGAAGAGCCCGGCGCGGGCGTTCTCGGCGCCGATCTCGTACTCGTTGTTGTCGTTCCATCCGGCGGTGAAGCCGACGTCGAGCACCTGTTCGGTGAGGCCGGTCTGCCAGCGGCGAACGGTCTCCGGGTTGGTGAAGTCGAGATAGGACCCCATCCCGTCCCAGAACTGCTCGGTGACCGGCCCGCCGCCCTCGGCTTCGACGAAACCGCCGGCGGCGGCGATGTCGGCATAGAGCGGGTGATCGTCGAGCAGCACCGGCTTGATGTTGGCGACGCTCGGCAGACCCATGGCGTCGAGTTTGGCGAAGAGCGCCTTCGGGTCGGGGAACTTTTCGCGGTTCCAGGTGAAGACGTAGCGCCGTGGCCCGCGTGTCGAATAGCCCGAGCCCGAATGGATCGCCGCGATCGGGATACCTTCGGCCCGGCAGCGATCGGCGAAATCGGCGATCACCTGCTGGCCGTTCTCGTCGTCGGCATGGTGCATCGAGGTGAAGGCGAAGCCGAAGCTCCAGCGCGGAGGAAGCGCCGGTCGGCCGGTCAGCAAGGTGAAGCGGCGGGTGACCGCGGCGACGTCGGGACCGGCGATCAGCCACAGATCGAGGCCCGGCTCGTCGGTCTCCACGTAGCGGTAGAAGCCGTGATAGTTCGACCGCTCGCAGCCCATGTCGAAGACCATCGGCGCGAGGCTGTCGTAGAACATCCCGCCGCAGACGGCGGCGCCGCCCTCGCCGGTGCGGACGATCGTGAAGGGGACGTGCTTGTAGAGCGGATCGCCGATCTCGGCGTCGTAACCGAGGGCGTCGAGCTGAAGGACACGGAAGCGTCGCCCGTGGCGATCGAGCGGTCCGGCCTTGTCGCCGAGACCGAAGTAGCGGTCGCCCTCGGCGCGCGTCTGGTAGTGGCGAAGCTTGCGGTCGCCGTCGACGCGGACGAAGCCGCCGGTCTCACGATCGGCGATCCACGGCCGCCAGTCGTCGCCGATCCGTTGTTCGACCGCGAGGCGCAAGGGCGCGGCGCGGACGGTGACGCGGAAGCGGCCGGCGGTGAATCGGGTGGCGCCGTCGGCGATGGGCTCGATCGTCGTTTCGGGCGGGGCGAAGCCGGCGAGGTCGTCGCGAGGCCGACCCTCCCACGGCACGTCGCCTTCGGGCGCGATCATCCACGACCGATCGAGCGGCAGCCCGGCGGCCGGCTCGACCACGACCCGCGTGAGATCGTCGGCCATGGCGACGAGGCGCAGCCGCCAACCGTCCTCCAACGCGACCTCGAGACCGTTCGGCCGTGGGACCGTCGTTCCACGAGACTGGAAGATGCGCATGGGGATCGAACTCCGAAACGAACGGGATCAGGCGAGGTGCGGCAGGGCGGCGCCGGTCGCGGCGTCGAAGAGGTGGCGGTCGCCGGGATCGCCGAGAGCGAGACCGACCGTGTCGCCGCGGCGCACCGAGGTCTGGCCGGGCAGCCGTGCGGCGACGCTCTCACCGCTCGCGAGCGTGCCGTGGAGATAGCTCTCGCCGCCCAGTTGCTCGGCGAGCGTCACCACCAGCGAGACCGCCGCACCGTCCGTCGCGACCGGGCGGATGTGTTCCGGCCGAACCCCCAGCTCGACCGCGGCGCCGACGGCGAGGCCGCCCGCCGCGACCGGCACGCGGATCCGACCGCCGGCCTTCAGCGCCACCTCGACACCGGCCACGTCGATCGCGGCGATGGTGCCGGCGAGGAAATTCATCCGCGGCGAGCCGATGAAGCCGGCGACGAAGCGGTTGCCGGGGCGGTTGTAGAGATCGAGCGGCTTGCCGAACTGTTCGAGCCGCCCGTCGCGCAGCACCGCGATGCGATCGGCCATGGTCATCGCCTCGACCTGATCGTGGGTGACGTAGATCATCGTGTTGCCGAGCCGCTGGTGGAGGTTGCCGATCTCGATGCGCATCTGCACGCGCAGCTCGGCGTCGAGGTTCGACAGCGGCTCGTCGAACAGGAAGATGGTCGGCTCGCGCACCACCGCCCGGCCGATGGCGACGCGCTGGCGCTGGCCGCCGGAGAGCTGGCCGGGGCGGCGCTCCAAGAGGTTCTCGATCTGCAGCATGCGCGCCGCCTCGTCGACGCGGGCGGCGATCTCGGCGCGCGGCATGCGCAGGTTCTCGAGGCCGAAGGAGAGGTTCTGCCTGACCGACATGTGCGGATAGAGCGCGTAGGACTGGAACACCATGGCGAGGCCGCGCTCGGCCGCCGGCACGGTGTTGACCACCCGTCCGTCGAGGACGACCTCACCGGAGGTGACCGTCTCCAGCCCGGCGATCATCCGCAGCAGGGTCGACTTGCCGCAGCCCGAGGGGCCG
>CALMYM010000020.1 GCA_937873675.1 uncultured Alphaproteobacteria bacterium
GCGATCCGTGCTCTGGGCGGTGCCCTGTTCCTGCTCGGTTCGCTGATCATGGTCTACACCCTGTACATGCCCGTGGCTCATGGTGAGGACGCCGAAGGCGCCACCGCCGGTGCCCCGGCTCTGGCCCCGGCCGAGTGAAGGAGCACGAGTCATGTCTCTGATGGAAAAGCACGCCATCTTCGAGAAGAACTCCATCGTTCTCCTCGTCGGCATCCTGATCATGGTCGCCATCGGCGGCTTGGTCGAAATCGTCCCGCTCTTCTACCTGAAGAGCACGATCGAGAAGGTGGAGGGCATGCGTCCCTACACCCCGCTCGAGCTGGCGGGACGCAACATCTACCTCCGCGAAGGTTGCTATCTGTGCCACAGCCAGATGATCCGTCCGATGCGCGACGAGATCGAACGCTACGGCCACTTCTCCCTCGCGGCGGAGTCCATGTACGACCACCCCTTCCAGTGGGGTTCCAAGCGCACGGGTCCCGACATCGCCCGCCTCGGAAACAAGTATTCCGACAAGTGGCACGTCGAGCATCTGATCAACCCGCGCGCGGTCGTGCCCGACAGCGTGATGCCTGGCTATCCCTTCCTGGCGAAGGCCGAGCTGGACACCACCCACCTCCAGGCGGTGGTGAAGACCAATGCGCTGGTCGGCGTTCCCTACACCGAGGACCAGATCGCCAATGTGGCGGCCGACGTCCAGGCGCAGGCGAACCCCGACGACAAGAACGTCAATGCGTTCCTGCAGCGTTACACGGTCACCAACTCGAAGGGTGAGAAGATCTCTGCCCCGGTCGCGCGTGACTTCGACGGCAACCCCGCCAAGGTCACCGAACTGGACGCAGTGGTCGCCTACCTTCAGGTGCTCGGAACCATGGTGGACTTCAAGCTCTACGACGACAAGGCGAACCTGAGGTGAGGAGTGTGAGGTCATGAACACCTACACCTCTCTCGCCGAATTCGCCCAGACGTGGGGTCTGGTCTACTTCTTCGTCATCTTCGCGGGGGTCCTCGTCTACGCCCTGTGGCCGTCCAACAAACGGCCCTTCGACGAGGCCTCGCGCGTCCCCCTGCGGGAGGATTGATCCATGGCACAACAGGAACTCGACCATCTGTCGGGTCAGACGACGACCGGCCACGAGTGGGACGGTCTGAAGGAACTGAACACGCCGCTGCCGAAGTGGTGGCTCTACGTGTTCTACGTCTGCATCATCTGGTCCGTCGGATACTACTTCTTCTATCCGTCGTGGCCGTTGGTCACCGACTACACGAAGGGCATCTTCGGTTCGACGATGCGCTCCGACTCGATCGCCGCCTACGAGGGTGGTGTGAAGGCTCGACTGGCCAACGCGTCCGGTCTCGCCGACGCGCCGCTCGAGCAGATCAAGTCGACTCCGGCCCTGCTCGAGTTCGCCATGGCGAACGGCAAGGCCGCCTTCGGCGACAACTGCGCCCCGTGCCACGGCTCGGGTGCGACCGGCGGCCCGGGTTATCCGAGCCTGCAGGACGACGACTGGATCTGGGGCGGCAAGCTCGCCGACATCTACCAGACCCTGCAGTTCGGCATCCGCTCCGGCCACGCCAAGGCGCGTGACAGCCAGATGCCGAACTTCGGCAAGGACGGCATCCTGAACAAGGATCAGATCGCCTCCGTCGCGTCCTACGTCGTTTCGCTCTCCGACACTTCGGTGACGGCGGCGGCCGACGGCAAGCAGCTGTATTCGGACAACTGCGCGGCCTGCCACGGCGAGGACGCCAAGGGCAATCTCGAACTCGGCGCGCCCAACCTCGCCGACAAGATCTGGCTCTACGGCGGCGGCGTCGCCAAGGTCGCGGCTCAGATGTCCGAAGCCAAGCACGGCGTCATGCCGGCTTGGGAAGGCCGTCTCGACCCGATCACCATCAAGTCGCTGGCCGTCTACGTCCACTCGCTGGGCGGCGGCAAGTGATCCACGAACCCGAGGGGGAGGGGTGCGAACCTCTCCTCCCCGAGACCACGGTGGCCGAACGGCGCGCCGCGATCACGAGGGAGACGCGAACCGTCTCCCTCGTTCGTTTACGGGGAGGTTTCCGCCTCTCCTGCCGACCGGATCTCGCCGCCCTCGGGCAGCGCCCCTCTCGGGGTCCGGATCTCCTGTCGGGTGTGTGAGCGAGGGGCCGGATGCGTCTTCGGGGCATCCCGCTTCGACGTCGCCACCGCTTTTCGGTCGTCGCCGCCGCGTGGTCGGCGAACTCCGACGACCCCTGTGTCATCCCGCCGCGCGCGGGACGATCGAATCGATTGGATCGGCATGTACACGCATCCGTGGCTTGCCGTGACGGGGATCGCGCCCTAGAGCCTCCCCGGGAGAGACCCGCCGCCGACGGCGACGGGAGACGTCCGGCGATGCGAACGGTGTGACCTTCGCGACGAACGCCGCGACGATCGGGCGAAGGCATCGGCGAGGGGCCCGTGTGTTCGCCGACGCGGCTGTGAAGAGGACGGACGGAATGAGCGTCGAAAGTGGTGTCGGAGCCGGGGACGAGAGCGGCAGTCTCTTCGCCGCACAATCCAAGATCTACCCCGCGAAGGTCACCGGCACGTTCCGCCGGATCAAGTGGGCGATCCTCCTCGTCGGTCTCGCCATCTACTACTTCCTGCCGTTCCTGCGCTGGACGCGCGCCCCCGGCCAGCCCGATCAGGCGATCCTGCTCGATCTGCCGGGCCGGCGCTTCTATTTCTTCATGGTCGAGATCTGGCCGCAGGAAGTCTACTACGTCACCGGCTTGATGATCATCGCGGCCTTCGTGCTGTTCCTGATGAACGCCGTGGCCGGCCGCATCTGGTGCGGCTATCTCTGCCCGCAGACGGTGTGGACCGATCTCTATTTCTCCGTCGCCCGTTTCTTCCAGGGCGATCGCCGCGCTCAGATGAAGCTCGACGCCGCGCCCTGGAGCCTCGACAAGCTGTGGCGCAAGGCGGCGACGCATTTCGTCTGGATCATGATCGCCTGGTGGACCGGCGGCGCCTGGGTGCTCTATTTCGCCGACGCCCCGACCCTGGTGAAGGAACTGGCGACGTTCGAGGCGCCGTCGATCGCCTACATCTGGATCGCCATCCTCACCGCCTCGACCTACATCCTCGCCGGGTTCGCCCGCGAGCAGGTCTGCGTCTACATGTGTCCGTGGCCGCGCATCCAGGCGGCGCTGACCGACGAATGGGCGCTCAACGTCTCCTATCGCGTCGATCGTGGTGAGCCGCGTGGCTCGCTCAAGCAGAACCGCAAGCTCGCCGCCCAGGGTCTGCCGGCCGGCGACTGCGTCGACTGCGGCCAGTGCGTCGCCGCCTGTCCGACCGGCGTCGACATCCGCGAAGGCCTGCAGATGGGCTGCATCCAGTGCGGCCTGTGCATCGAGGCGTGCGACACGGTGATGACGAAGCTCGGCAAGCCGAAGCGTCTCATCGGCTACGACACCGACATCAACATCGAGCGGCGCGAGCGCGGCGAGGCGGCGGTCTACAGCTTCATCCGCCCGCGCACGATGATCTACGTGGTGCTGATCCTGGTGGTGGCGGCGATCATGGGCTGGCGCCTGTCGACCCGAGCCACGGTCGGCGTCAACGTGCTGCACGATCGCAATCCGCTCTACGTCACCAATTCCGACGGCTCGATCCGCAACGGTTACACCGTGCGCCTCCTCAACAAGGAGCCGCACCAGCGCGAACTGACGCTGTCGGTGAAGGGCCTGCCGAAGGGTTCCCACATCGATACGGCGAGCGTGGCGCGCCACGAGGGTGGGTCGTTGGTCTTCACCACCGACGCCGACCAGACCCGTGAGGTCCGCGTCCAGGTGGTGGTGCCGGCGGGGGCGAACATCGGTCATTCGACCGATCTGGCCTTCGAACTCGCCGCCCCCGGTGGCGAGGTGGCCTCCGCCAAGGACTTCTTCAAGGCGCCGTGAGGCGCCGGGACGAGGCGGAGGGGCGCGAGTCGCCCCCGCACGATGACGGCGCGACCCGAGGGCCGCGTCTCGAGCCTCCCGGACGGGGAGGCGCGACCATCGAGCATCGAAAGTCGATGGTGTTCTCCACGCGATCGTCTCGGGCCCTCGTGGGGTGAGAGAGGTTCGCGTGTCTTCGGCGACCGGAGGCGTCGGCGTCCCCGGCCTTTGGTTCGAGAGGCGACCGCCCGACAGGGGCCGGCGCTCCAGCAGGCTCCGGGAGGGGTTCATGTCGACGTCCCTGAATCGAGATAGCGAACCCGAGGGCAGCGGCTTCCGGCTCACCGGTCGCCACGTCCTCTTCATCCTCGTCGGCGTCTTCGGCTTCATCTTCGCCGTCAACGGCTGGATGGTCTGGAAGGCGGTCGACAGCTTCCCCGGCGTCGTCACCCGCTCGCCCTATTCCGAGAGCCAGCGCTTCAACAAGACGATCGCCGAAGCCCAGGAGCAGGCGGCGCGTGGCTGGAAGGTCGACGCCCAGGCGAACCGCAGCCCCGACGGCCGCGTCGTCGTCCGTCTCGAGGCGCGTGACGCCAAGGGGGCGCCGCTCTCCGGCGTCGCCTTCAAGGCGACCCTCTTGCATCCGGCCAATCGCTCGCTCGACCACGCCGTGCCGCTGCCCGTGGTGCCCGGCGCCGCCGGCGTCTTCGAGGGCGCGGCGACCGATGTCGGCGAAGGCAAGTGGGGGCTCGAGGTCGAGGGTCTGACCGACAAGGGACGGGTGTTCCTGTCGGAGAATTCGCTGTTCCTGCGCTGAACCGGTGACCGTCCGTCGCTCCGGCGCGCCCGCGCCGGGTCGTGACGGCGGCCTCACGAGGACGAACCCACCGCCCATGACCGACGCCGAACGCGACTGGAACGCCTTCGCCGCTCCCAAGGCCGACGGGACGGTCCACATGGACCTCGCCGTCGAGGGCATCACCTGCGCCGCCTGCATGTCGACCATCGAGCGCGGCATCCGCACCATGCCCGGCGTGACCGAGGCGCGGGTCAACCTCACCACCCGCCGTCTGGCGCTCGAATGGAAGCCGGACGAGACGGAAGCCGGCGCCCTCGTCCATCGCCTCGAGCGGCTCGGCTACCGCGCCCACCCCTTCGACCCCGGTCGCCTTTCGGCGGAAGAGGAGGCCGAGGCCAAGGAACTCTTGCGCTGCATGGCGGTGGCCGGCTTCGGCGCCATGAACATCATGTTGCTGTCGGTGTCGGTGTGGGCCGGCAACGTCTCCGACATCGATGCGCCGACCCGCGACCTCTTCCACTGGATCTCGGCGCTGATCGCGCTGCCCGTCGCCGCCTACGCCGGCCGGCCGTTCTTCCGCTCGGCCGCACGCGCCTTGCGGGCGCTGCGCACCAACATGGACGTGCCGATCTCCATCGGCGTCGTCCTCACCCTCGGCCTCTCCGTCTTCCAGACGATCCATTCGGCCGAGCACGCCTATTTCGATTCGGCGGTGATGCTGCTGTTCTTCCTGCTCACC
>CALMYM010000021.1 GCA_937873675.1 uncultured Alphaproteobacteria bacterium
AGATGCCATCCCCGTCGGCGCCCCCGGCGGACCGGCCACCCCCGCCCGCGCCCCGGCCGCGGCCCACTAGCCGGTCCGCCGCCGACTCGGCGCCCTCGCCGCCCCCGCGCCTTCACCCTCCCCCGCCATGATCCCGCTGTGGATGTGCGGCCCGGCGATCGCGAGCGGCAACGCCTTCATCATGAAGCCGTCGGAGCGTGACCCCGGCGTGCCGATGATGATCGCCGAGATCTGGATGGAAGCGGGTCTGCCGGCCGGCATCTTCAACGTCGTCAACGGCGACAAGGAAGCGGTCGACGCCGTCCTCGACGATCCCGACATCAAGGCGGTGAGCTTCGTCGGCTCGACCCCGATCGCCTCTTACGTCTATTCGCGCGCCACGGCGGCGGGTAAGCGCGCCCAGTGCTTCGGCGGCGCCAAGAACCACATGGTGGTGATGCCCGACGCCGACATGGACAAGACCGTCGACGCGCTCATCGGCGCCGGCTACGGCTCGGCCGGCGAGCGCTGCATGGCGATCTCGGTCGCGGTTCCCGTCGGTGCCGGCACCGCCGAGCGTCTGATCGAGAAGCTGATCCCCCGCGTCGAGAGCCTCAAGATCGGCCCCTCGACCGACGCCGGCGCCGACTTCGGCCCGCTGGTCACCGCCGCTCACCTCGACAAGGTCAAGGGCTACGTCGATCTCGGCGTCGCCGAGGGCGCGAAGCTGTTGGTCGACGGTCGTGGCTTCAGGATGCAGGGCTACGAGAACGGCTGGTACATGGGTGGCTGTCTCTTCGACCACGTCACCACCGACATGCGGATCTACAAGGAAGAGATCTTCGGACCGGTGCTGTCGATCGTCCGCGCCCACGACTACGAAGAAGCGTTGGGCATGATCAACGCCCACGAATACGGCAACGGCACCGCCATCTTCACCCAGGACGGTGACGCGGCGCGCGACTTCGCCGCTCGGGTCGAGGTCGGTATGGTCGGCGTCAACGTGCCGATCCCGGTGCCGCTGTCCTACTTCACCTTCGGCGGCTGGAAGCGCTCGTCCTTCGGCGACCTCAACCAGCACGGCATGGACGGCTTCCGCTTCTGGACCAAGACCAAGACGGTCACCTCGCGCTGGCCCTCGGGCATCCGCTCGGGCGCCGACTTCGTCATCCCGACGATGAAGTGAGTTGCGAGGGTCGCGCAGGGAGAACGATCGGTCGGGCGCACAGCCCCCCCTCCCTGTCCCTCCCCCTCCAGGGGGGAGGGGACCATCTGGACGAACGCCGGGACCCACGCCGAAGGCGCTTCGTTTCACTGCGCAGGTGTCGGACATCGCGAAAATCTCGGAGTGAGCGTTTCGACGGCCGATGCCACATCGTTCCCTCCCCCCTGGAGGGGGAGGGACAGGGAGGGGGGGCTGTGAGCCGCCGGCCGGCGCAAATGCACCGGCTCTCGCCTCTTCCTCACACCACGAGCGCCGCAACGAGACGCTCCGGGAGGAATCCATGGACACCTTCGACTACGTCATCGTCGGCGGCGGGTCCGCCGGTTGCGTCCTCGCCAACCGGCTCTCGGCCGACCCGAAGACCCGGGTCGCGCTGCTCGAGGCCGGCGGCAAGGACGACTGGATCTGGTTCCACATCCCCGTCGGCTATCTCTTCGCCATCGGCAACCCGCGCGCCGACTGGTGCTTCGAGACCGAGCCCGATCCCGGCCTCAACGGCCGCAAGCTCAAGTATCCGCGCGGCCGCGTGCTCGGCGGCTCCTCCGCCATCAACGCCATGCTCTATCTGCGCGGCCAGGCCGCCGACTACGACGGCTGGCGCCAGATGGGGCTCGAAGGCTGGGGCTGGGACGACGTCTTCCCCGTCTTCAAGTCGCACGAGGACCACTACCTCGGCGCTTCGGCGAACCACGGCGCCGGCGGCGAATGGCGCGTCGACAAGGCGCGCATGAGCTGGGAGATCCTCGACGCCTTCGCCGATGCGGCGGCCGAATGCGGCATCCCCAAAGTCGCCGACTTCAACGGCGGCGACAACGAGGGCTCGTCCTACTTCCAGGTCAATCAGAAGAACGGCCGGCGCTGGTCGGCGGCCCGCGGCTTCCTGAAGCCCGCCCTCGATCGGCCGAACCTCACGGTGATCACCGGCGCCCTCGCCGACCGCGTCCTCTTCGAGGGCAGGCGCGCCGTCGGCGTCGCCTATCGCAAGGACGGGGTCGAGAAGCGGGTGGCCGCGCTCGGCGAGGTGATCCTCGCCGCCGGCGCCGTCGCCTCCCCGGCGATCCTGGAGCGCTCCGGCGTCGGCGGGGCCGAGGCGCTGAAGCGCCTCGGCGTCGACGTGGTGGCCGACGTCCCCGGCGTCGGCGAGAGCCTGCAGGACCACCTGCAGCTCCGCACCATCTTCAAGATCTCCGGCACCCGCACGCTCAACACCGACTATCGCAACCATCTCAAGCGCGCCTGGATGGGTGTCGAATACGCCCTCTTCCGTCGCGGCCCGCTGGCGATGGCGCCGTCGCAGTTCGGCGCCTTCACCCGCTCGTCGCCCGACTTCGCCAGCCCGAACATCGAGTTCCACATCCAACCGCTGTCGCTCGACAAGTTCGGCGAGCCGATGCATCCCTTCGGCGCCTTCACCGTCTCGGTGTGCAACCTGCGCCCGACATCGCGAGGGAGCATCCACGCCCGCTCGACCGACCCGGCCGACGCCCCGGCGATCGCCCCGAACTATCTCTCGACCGACGAGGACCGTCGGGTGGCGGTCGATTCGATCCGCCTCGCCCCCCGTATCACCGAGGCCCCGTCGCTCGCCCCCTTCCG
>CALMYM010000022.1 GCA_937873675.1 uncultured Alphaproteobacteria bacterium
CCCTTGTTTCGCGCCGTGAAAGGCGTCAAGGAAAGCCGCGAACGCGAGCGCCCGAGGGCGGCGCGACACGAGGCGCGGGCGATGGCGGTACGCGGAACGGCGAGCGAGACGGAACGGCAGGCGGCGATCGCGGCGGCGGTCGCGGCGCTCGAGGCCGGCCGTCTCGTCGGGTTGCCGACCGAGACGGTCTACGGACTCGGGGCGGACGCCACCGACGGGCGTGCCGTCGCCGCCATCTACGCTGCCAAGGGGCGGCCGAGCTTCAACCCGCTGATCGCCCATGTGCCGGACCTGGCGAGCGCCGAGCGCCACGGCCTCTTCGACGACCGGGCGCGGGCTCTGGCGAAAGCCTTCTGGCCGGGGCCATTGACGCTGGTGGTGCGCAAACGCCCCGACAGTCCGATCTCGGATCTCGCCTCGGCCGGTCTCGACAGCATCGGGCTCCGGGTGCCGGCGGAGGCGACGACGCGCGAGATCCTCGCCCGTTTCGGCCGACCGGTCGCCGCACCGTCGGCCAATCGTTCCGGCCGGGTCAGCCCGACCCGCGCCGAAGACGTGGTCGAGGAGCTGGGCGAGGCGGTGGCCGAGGTGATCGACGCGGGACCGACGCCGGTCGGGGTCGAATCCACCATCGTCGCGCTCCTCGACGGTCCGGCGCGGCTGCTGCGCCCGGGCGGGGTGCCGCGCGAGGCGATCGAGGCGGTGATGGGCGAGGCCCTCGCGGAGGGGCGGCCGCCGACCGACGACACCGCGCGGAGCGCCCCCGGGATGGGCTCGTCGCCCTATGCGCCGGGCCGCCGCGTCCGCCTCGACGCCACCGAGGTCGCGCCCGGGGAGGCGCTGATCACCTTCGGGCCGGAGCGACCGAGAGGCGCGGACGAGGCGGCGGCGATCTTCGACCTGTCGCCGAGCGGCGATCTCGCCGAAGCGGCGGCGAACCTCTTCCGGGCGCTGCGGGTGCTCGACGCCGGCGGCGCGACCAGCATCGCGGTGGCGCCGATCCCGGCCGAGGGGCTCGGTGAGGCGATCGTCGATCGGTTGAGGCGGGCGGCGGCGCCGCGGCCCTGACACCGGACAGCCCTCGCACCCTGCCACGATGGCAGGACCACCATCGGCCTCGAGCGACGAAGGTATGACCGTAGCGACCCGGTCCGTCACGATCCGGGGGTGACGAGCGGGCGACGATCCGTCATCGTAGCGCCGTGGTCCGGTCGGGCCGCGAAGAAGTGATTTCGCCTTCGTCGCGCCCCGTGTCACGAGATCCACGAGAAGCCGAGAGACGAAGGCCGTGTGCGGCCGAGCGACCCGAAACGCCGAATGGCGGTGACGCGAAGAGCGCCGGGTCGTGGGGAGGAAATACGCGAATGTCGACATTGCTGATCCATCATCCCGCCTGCCTCGGGCATGCGACCCCTCTCGGACATCCCGAACGGGCCGATCGGATCCGCGTCGTCGATCGCATCCTCGACCCCGAACGCTTCCGGGCGCTGGGGCGGGGGGGGGCGCCCCGGGCCCCCCGCGGGAGGGTCGAGCCCGCCCACCCGGGAAGCTATTTCGAGGAGATCCCCGCCTGTGTGCCGGCCGGGGGGCTGACCCGCCTCGACGACGACACGACCATGTCGCCGGGTTCGCTCGAAGCGGCGCTCAGGGCGGTCGGCGGCACCTGCCAGGCGGTCGACGAGGTGTTCGAGAAGAAGGTCAAGAACGCCTTCTGCATCGTCCGTCCGCCGGGCCACCATGCCGAGTCGAAGCGCGCCATGGGCTTCTGCCTGTTCAACAACGCGGCGATCGCGGCGAAGTGGGCACGCGCCAAGCACGGCGCCGAGCGCGTCGTGGTGATGGACTTCGACGTCCACCACGGCAACGGCACCCAGGACATCTTCTGGAACGACCCGAACCTGATGTACGCCTCGACCCACCAGATGCCGTTCTACCCGGGCACCGGCGAAGTGGGCGAGACCGGCATCGCCGACAACATCGTCAACGCGCCTCTGTGGGCCGGCGCTGGCGGTGCCGACTTCCGCGAGGCGATGGACATCGCGGGGCTGCCGCGGATCGAAGATTTCCGCCCGGACATGATCATCATCTCCGCCGGCTTCGACGCCCACACCCGCGACCCGATGAGCCAGATCAATCTGGTCGAAGCGGACTTCGCCTGGGCCACGTCGCGGCTGATGGACATCGCCGATCGGCGCTGCGACAGCCGGATCGTCTCGGTGATGGAAGGCGGCTACGACCTCGAGGGTCTCGCCCGCTCGGTGGCGGCGCACGTGATGACGCTGATGAAGAGCTGACCGGCGCTTCTCACGCTTGTCGGCGGGCGGGGACATCGCCCTCTTCGCCCGGTGTCCGCCGCCGCCCCCCCCGGCTCCCCTCTCGTGCCCGTGCTCGCCCTCGGCCAGATCGTCGGCTGGGGGACGACCTATTACATGCCGTCGGTGCTGGCGCCGGACCTCGGACGGGATCTCGGGCTCGACACCACCGGGGTGTTTCTCGGCGTCACCACCATGGTCGCCTTCGGCGGTCTCGCCTCGCCGCTCGCCGGGCGCCTGCTCGACCGTTGGGGCGCCGGCCGCTTCATGGTGGCGGCGCCGCTCACCATCGGTCTCGGCCACGCGCTGGTCGCCGCCTTCCCCTCCGCCGCCACCTGGTACGCGGCGTGGCTGCTGTTCGGCATCGCCATGCCCTTCGGGCTGACGCTCGCGGTCAACACCTTCCTCACTCGCTTCACCGGCGTCGGGGCACGGCGGCGGATCGGGCTCGTCGCCCTGCTGGTCGGTTTCGCCCCGACCCTGTTCTGGCCGCTCACCGCGCTGCTCGAGGCGCAACTCGGCTGGCGCGGGACGCTCGCCTGCTATGCGGCGGTCGAACTCGCCCTCTTGCTGCCGCTACAGCTGTGGATCGCCGCGAACTGGTCGGATGCCGAACCGAATTTCGGCTTCTCACGCGGTCCGGCGCCTCGGGTGCCCGAGCCGCAGCCGGTGACGCTCACGCCGCGGATGCGGACGATCGCCATCGTGGCGATGGTCGTCGCCTTCACCTCGCAGGGCTTCGCCTCGTGGGGTCTGCCGCTGCACGTCATCCGCCTGTTCGGTGAACTCGGCCTCGACGACACCACCGCGGTGACGGTGGCGGCGGCGAGCGGGGCGGCGACGATCGCGGCGCGCGCCCTCGAAGTCACGTTCGGCCAGCGCCTGCATCCGCTCACCACCACCGGCCTGTCGATCGCGGTGCTGTCGCCGATGCTGGCGCTGCTCGGCTCGCCGCTCGACCCGCTGATCGCCGCCTGGATCTTCATCGTGGTGTGGAGCGGCGCCAACGGCATCCTGTCGGTCTTGCGCAACACGCTGCCGCTCACCCTCTTCGGGGCGGAGGCCTACGGCGCGTTGATGGGGCGGATGAGCCTGCCGCAGAACCTCGTCTTCGCCGCCTCGCCGGCGATCTTCGCGCTGGCGATGGAACACGGCGGGCCGATGCTGGCGCTGTGGCTCGCCGTCGGTGCGTCGCTGACGGCGCTGGTCGCGGCGGTGGTGCTGCAACGCATCGCCCATCCCGGCCGTCGCGCCGCCGCCCATTGACAGCGCACCTCCCGCGGTGCCTCCTCGGGGCCGCCCGGAACCATGCGAGAGAGCCCCGTGACCGAGATCGCCGCCGACATCGCCGCCCTGCCCTTCGAGAAGGCGCTCGCCGAACTCGAGGCGATCGTGCAGAAACTCGAACGCGGCGACGTGGCCCTCGACGAATCGATCGCCGCCTACGAGCGCGGCGAAGCGCTGAAGGCGCATTGTCAGAAGCTGTTGTCGGCGGCCGAGGCGCGGGTCGAGAAGATCCGTCTCTCCGCCGAAGGACGCCCGCAGGGCGTCGAGCCGCTCGACCTCGACCGCGGCTGAGGGGCGGCGAAGCGCTCGACTTCGGCCCGCGATCACGAACGCGTAAACCGCACGGATCCCGGGTCACCGGCGCAACATCCTGATTCGAAAGGACGAACACCCAGAGATCGGACCCACGGACGCCGCCGCTCGGGGCCGGTGGCGGTGCGAACGGTCAAACGGTCATTTGCAGCGGGACGTCGCGTCATATATTCGAAACGATGGCGCGTTCGTCCCGTGATCGCGCCGGGACGGAAGACCGTGGTCGACCGACCTCACCCGCGAGAGTGTTCCAGTTGTCCATCGAGACTCCCCTTCTCGACACGGTGAAGACCCCGGAGGACCTCCGGAAGCTTCCCGATTCGGCGCTCCGCCAGCTCGCCGACGAGCTGCGCGCCGAGACCATCGACGCGGTGTCGGTGACCGGCGGTCATCTCGGCGCCGGCCTCGGGGTGGTGGAGCTGACGGTGGCGCTGCACCGCGTCTTCGAGACGCCGCGCGACATCCTGATCTGGGACGTCGGCCACCAGAGCTATCCGCACAAGATCCTCACCGGACGGCGCGACCGCATCCGCACGCTGCGCCAGCCCGGCGGCCTCTCCGGCTTCACCAAGCGCGACGAGAGCCCCTACGACCCGTTCGGCACCGCCCATTCCTCGACCTCGATCTCGGCGGCGCTCGGCTTCGCCGCGGCGCGCGATCTCGACGGCGGGACGAACAACGTCGTCGCGGTGATCGGCGACGGTTCGATGTCGGCCGGCATGGCCTACGAGGCGATGAACAACGCCGGCGCCAAGGGCTCGCGGCTGATCGTCGTGCTCAACGACAACGACATGTCGATCGCTCCGCCGACCGGGGCGATGAGCGCCTATCTGGCGCGGCTCGTCTCGTCGCGCACCTTCATGCAGCTCAGGGACATCGGCAAACAGATCTCCCGGCGGCTGCCGAAGTTCATGGAGATCGGCGCCAAGCGGGCGGAGGAATACGCCCGCGGCATGGCGATGGGCGGCACCCTGTTCGAAGAGCTCGGCTTCTACTACGTCGGGCCGATCGACGGGCACAATCTCGACCACCTCCTGCCCATCCTGCGCAACGTGCGCGACGCCAAGGAAGGGCCGATCCTCGTCCACGTCGTCACCCAGAAGGGCAAGGGCTACGCCCCGGCCGAGGCCGCGCCGGACAAGTACCACGGTGTCAACCGCTTCGACGTCATCACCGGCAAGCAGGCCAAACCCAAGGGCAACGCACCGTCCTACACCCGCGTCTTCGCCGACACGCTGACGACGGAAGCCGCCCACGACGCCCGGATCGTCGGCATCACCGCGGCGATGCCGTCGGGCACCGGTCTCGACATCTTCGGCAAGGCCTTCCCGAAGCGCGTGTTCGACGTCGGCATCGCCGAACAGCATGCGGTGACCTTCGCGGCCGGTCTCGCGGCGGGCGGCTACAAGCCGTTCTGCGCCATCTATTCGACCTTCCTGCAGCGCGGCTTCGATCAGGTCGCCCACGACGTGGCGCTGCAGCGCCTGCCGGTGCGCTTCCCCATCGACCGCGCCGGTTTCGTCGGCGCCGACGGGGCGACGCATGCCGGCGCCTACGATCTCGCCTTTCTCGGCTGCCTGCCGAACTTCGTGATCATGGCACCGTCCGACGAGGCGGAACTCGTCCACATGGTGGCGACGTCGGTGGCGATCGACGACCGGCCCTCGGCCTTCCGCTTCCCGCGCGGCGAGGGCGTCGGCTGTGATCTGCCGATGCGCGGCACACCGCTGGAGATCGGCAAGGGCCGGATCGTCCGCGAAGGCACCAAGATCGCCATCCTGTCGCTGGGGACGCGGCTCGCCGCGGCTTGCGACGCGGCGGAGACGCTGGAGGCGCACGGGCTCTCCACCACGGTCGCCGACGCGCGCTTCATGAAGCCGCTCGACCGCGACCTGCTGCGGCGGCTGGCGCGGGAGCACGAGGTGCTGATCACCGTCGAGGAAGGCGCGATCGGCGGCTTCGGCAGCCACGTGCTGCATGCCCTCGCCGAGGACGGGCTGCTCGACGGCGGGCTGAAGCTGCGCACGCTGATGATGCCCGACATGTTCCTCGACCACGGCGACCAGGAGGCGACCATGGCGGCGATCGGGCTCGACGCCGCCGGCATCGTGCGCCGCGCCTTCGAAGCGCTGGGGCGTTCGGAACTGTCGGCCGAGCCGGCGTGGCGGGCGTGAACCCGACGGGCATCGACGACGGCCGCCGGTATTCCTTGCGCGAAGTTCTCATGCTCTCGAGCCGTATGAGAAATTCGCGCGCCTTCGAAGGCCGGGTGCGACGGCACCTCCGGCCTTCGGCATGACGCGAAACGGAGATCGGGCGATGAGCCTCGGATCCTTGCGGATGGTGTTGTGGGTGTTGATCGTCGCCATCGTCGGCGGCCTCGGCGCCTATGTCGTCCTACGCGAAGCGCCGACGCAGAAGGCCGAGAACGGCGTGATGAAACCGGTCGCCGGGATCGGCGGCTCGTTCACGCTGGCCGATCAGAAGCGCCGCCCCTTCAGCGAGAAGGACCTTCTCGGCAAGCCGACGGCGATGTTCTTCGGCTACACCTTCTGCCCCGACGTCTGCCCGACGACCCTGCTCGAGGCGACGACCTGGATGAAGGAGCTCGGCGCCGACTCCGACCGGCTGCGCGTCGTCTTCGTGTCGGTCGATCCGGACCGCGACACGCCGGAGAAGCTCGACGAGTATCTCGCCTCCTTCGACCCGCGCTTCGTCGGTCTTTCCGGCTCGCACGAGGAGACCGACCGCATCGTCAAGGCGTTCCGCGTCTATGCCCGCAAGGTCGAGGGCAAGGGCGGCGACTACACCATGGACCACACGGCGGCGACCTATCTGATCGACCCGCAGGGGCGGTTCGTCGGGGTGATCAACTTCCAGGAGCCGACCGACAAGGCGATGATCAAGATCCGCCGGCTGATGACGATGAAGTGACGGCGGGACGCGCGAGACGCGACCGCCTCATCCCGTTCGGCCCGATCGTCCGATCAGCGCCCGTAGCTCGCCACCACCCGGCGATCGAGTTCGTCGAGGAAGCCGCGGATGCGGCGGGCGTTGCGGCCGAAGTCGTGGCTTCCCCAGCGGATCGACGAGCGCATGTCGATGCGGCTGCCCGAGGGTTCTGGTAGGACGCGGACGACGACGTCGTCCTCGAAGCCGAAGACCAGGGTGCGCGCCACCGCCTCGATACGGCCGCGCTCGCCGTCGCCGGTGGGCTGGATCATCTCCGTGACCTGCCACCCCTCCTCCTCGACGAGGCGGCGGGTGACGAAGAAGAGAAGATCGGAGCCGACCGAGTAGCGGCGGGTGACGATCTCCGGCCAAGCGGCGTGGATGCGGGCGCGCTCCTCCGGCGAGGGCGGCCGGGCCGAGGCGAGACGCCCGGCGCGCAGGAAGGCCGCTTCGCGGTAGAGCGGCGGTTCGACGGCGTCGGTGGAGACGTCGGTGACCTTCGGGAAGTCCATCCACTCGACCGCGAGATAGACGACCGGCGAGAGCGCCAGCACCGCCCAGATCGCGCCGATCGCCGCATCACGACCGCCGCGGCGACCGTCGTGCCAGATGACCGCGGCGGCGACGAGCGCCAGCACCAGCGCCACCGCCGCGATGCCGAAGGCGGCCGCGACGAGCACCAGCGCCTGGTTCGTCGGCATCATCCCCGAGCGGTGGGCGATGGTGACGATGACCAGCACCGGCACCGAGAAGGCGCCGAGCCAACGGCTCCAACCGGCGATCAGGGAGCGGCGCTCGGGCGGGCGAAAGACCATGGGGCTCCGGGGCGAAGACGGCGGACGACGAGGTCGGATCGGGGCGCCGGAGCGAGGATTCGCCCCCACCCGGCCGGTCGCCTCCCTTACCATGGGAACGGGAGCCGGGCGAGGGAGGACGGCGGCGGGACCGCCTCGTTTCGCAGCGTGCTCCTTCGGCGGAGCCGGCGGCTTTGACGTCGGCGGCGAAACCGGGCATGACGGCGTCCGACCGATACCGCGCGCGCCCGCGCCACCGACGAGGACGACCGATGACCGATACGCCCGAGACCGAGACCGACACCGCCGCGACCACCGCCGTCGAGACCCCGCCGGACCGTCTCGCCGCCGACCCGGCGAGCCCGTTCTTCTCCGGCGAGACGCTGCAGCGCGGCGTCGGCGTCCGCTTCAAGGGTGTCGAGAAGTTCAACGTCGAAGAGTACTGCGTCTCGGAAGGCTGGATCCGGGTGCCGGTCGGCAAGGGCGTCGACCGTCGCGGCCGGCCGCTGCTGATCAAGCTCACCGGCGACGTCGAGGTGTGGTTCAAGGAGTGAGGCGCGTTCGGCGGCTCGGCCGCCGACGAAACGCTCCGGTGGAGCGTTTCGAGCGACGAACGCCTCGCGCTCCCGGCACGAGGCAGAGAGCCCGAGACGAAAGCCTCGCGCCCACGGCGCGAGGCAAGCCCCCCGAACGCGACGCCCCACCAGCGGCAAGGCGTCGCCCCCCCTCTGTGAAGGGTTCTCGAGCGGCGATACGATCCCCATCTCAGAATCTTTCTACGATCGGGGAAAACGCCATGATTCGTCACGCCTTCGCTTCCGCCCTCCTCCTCGCCGCGGTCTTCGCCGCTGGTTCTCCGGCCATCGCCGAGACGCCCGATGCGGCGCTCGTCGCCGAGGCTCGTGCCGCGGTGAAGGGGCTCGGCGAGAGCCTCAAGCCGGCGTTGGTCGGGGCGCTCAAGACCGGCGGCCCGGTCGCGGCGATCGAGACCTGCCAGCAGGCGGCGCCGACCATCGCCTCGGAACAGTCGACGGCGCACGGCCTGAAGGTCGCGCGCACGGCGCTGCGGGTGCGCAACGAGGGCAACGCTCCTGACGCCTTCGAGCGCAAGGTGCTCGAGGACTTCGCCGCCAAGATGAAGGCCGGCGCCGATCCGGCGGCGCTCGACCATGCCGAGATCGTCCAGGTCGGCGGCGAGAAGCACTTCCGCTACATGAAGGCGATCCCGATGGCGGCCGAGCCCTGCATGATGTGCCACGGCACCGACCTCAAGCCCGAGATCAAGGCGGAACTCGGCAAGCGCTATCCGCACGATCAGGCGACCGGCTTCACCCCCGGCGAACTGCGCGGCGCCTTCACGGTGACCAAGGTTCTGAAGTGAGCCCGACCGGCGCGACGCCGGTCACCGGATGAAAAGACGACGAAGGCGCCCGATCGGGCGCCTTCTCTGTTTTCGGCGGATCTGGAAACGCCGGCCCTCACGCCTCCGGCAGCACGTAGTCGCGGAAGCGATCGCGGAGCGTCATCTTCTGGATCTTGCCGGTGGCGGTGTGGGGGATCTCTTCGACGAACACCACATCGTCCGGCATCCACCACTTGGCGATCTTGCCCTCGTAGTGGGCGAGGACCTCCTCCTTGGTCGGCGACCTGCCGGCCTTGGGGACGATGACGAGCAGCGGGCGCTCGTCCCACTTGGGGTGGGCGACGCCGATGACCGCGGCCTCCATCACGTCGGGGTGGGAGACCGCGAGATTCTCCAGGTCGATGGTCGAGATCCACTCGCCGCCGGACTTGATCACGTCCTTGGCACGGTCGGTGATCTGCATGTAGCCGTTGGCATCGATGGTGGCGACGTCGCCGGTGTCGAAGAAGCCGTCGGGGCCGAAGTTCTCGGTGCCCTGGCCCTTGAAGTAGCCGCCGGCGATCGCCGGTCCGCGCACCCGCAGGCGGCCGAAGGCCTTGCCGTCGTGGGGACGGGCGTTGCCGGCATCGTCGGTGATCTCCATCTCGACGCCGAAGGGCGGCACGCCCTGCTTGACCTGGAGATCGAGGCGACCCTCGAGGTCGAGATCGGCGGTCTCGGGCTTGAGGCCGCAGACGGTGCCGAGCGGGCTCGTCTCGGTCATGCCCCAGGCGTGGGCGACGCGGACGTCGTAGTTCTTTTCGAACTTCTCGGTGATGGCGCGCGGGCAGGCGGCGCCGCCGATGATCACCCGCTTCAGATGCGAGAGCTTCAGCTGCTTCGATTCCATGTACTGCAGCAGCATCAGCCAGACCGTCGGCACCGCCGCGGTGATCGACACCTTGCCGACTTCGAGCATCTCGTAGACCGAGGCGCCGTCGAGCTTGGCGCCCGGCATCACGATGGCGGTGCCGTTGAGCGGCGCGGTGAAGGCGATCGACCAGCAGTTGGCGTGGAACATCGGCACCACGGGCATGATCACGTCGCGGGCGGAGCAGGCGATCATGTCCGGGGTCGACGCCTGCCAGGCGTGGATGACGTTGGAGCGATGCGAATAGACGACGCCCTTGGGATTGCCGGTGGTGCCGGAGGTGTAGCAGAGACCGGCGGCGGTGTTCTCGTCGAACGTCTTCCACGCGAAATCGTCGTCGGCCTCCGCCAGCCAGCTCTCGTAGTCGACGGCGTTCTTCAACGTCGTCGCCGGCATGTGGGCGGCGTCGGTGAGCACGATCACCTGCTCGAGCGTCGGCATGTGATCGATCAGCTTCTCGATGACCGGCCGGAAGGCCAGATCGACGAAGAGCAGGCGGTGCCCGGGCGCGCTCACGGTCCAGGCGACCTGGTCGTGGGAGAGGCGCGGATTGACGGTGTGATAGATCGCGCCGAGGCCGAGCAGACCGTACCACACCTCCATGTGGCGCCAGGTGTTCCAGGCCAGCGTCGCGACCCGGTCGCCGAGCCTGATGCCGTGCTTCTCCAGGCGCTTGGCGCACTGCAGCGAGCGGCGGCGCAAGGTGGCGTAGTCGGTGGTGTGGAACGGCCCTTCGACAGAGCGGGTGAGGATGGTTCGGTCGGGATGGTGGGCCGCGGCGTGGTCGAGAATCTTCGTGCAGAGCAGCGGCCAATCCATCATCGATCCGAGCATGATTTCCTCCTACACCTCACCGCGCGGCCCGCAGTTCGCGGAACCGAATTGACGTCGTGGTGAGGGAGTTTCTTCGCGCCGACGGTCGCTGTCCAGAGCCCGCGCGCGCCTCGACATCTTTCGCCGAAATCGGCGCCATGCCCGAATGCGCGGCAACATGATGCAAATGTGACACGCTCCGGTGGAATTCCGGGAGAATCTGTCAAACAGGCAGGTTTCGGCCTGCTCGAGATCTGGTCGATTGCTCGAGAGAGGCGCAAATTCCGCGAGTCGGCCGTGTGACAACACGAAGACGCCGCAATCGGGAAGCAAGAAGGCGAGCGGGAGACGACGACGTCTTCCATCGAGGAAGAATTCCGGTGACGACGACACGGGCGACTTCTTCGGGAGCGAAAGGCGACAGAGGTCCAAGGATGTCCGACGAGAAGATCACGACGAAGCAGTTCGTTCAGGAATCCCAGCCGCGTACCCAGGTGGACACGCTCGACGAGCAGTACAAGTCGATCGGCATCTCGGCCGTTTCGGCCGCCGCCAGCGCCATGAAGGGTCCCAAGGTCAAGAGCCGCTCCGAGCAGTGGAGCTGAGCTCGGCGCGGGCGCTCGACGTCCGCGTTCGTCATCGACCAGACGCCGCGGGTCCGCCGATCCGCGGCGCCGTGATTCCGGCGCGGTCCACCGCTTTTCGGCGCTGCGTGACGCCGCGTTCGCGCGCGACGGTCGACCGCGGCACGCCGACGCGATAACGATGGGCGAGCCCGCCGCGATGCGCGGGCGGCGCGTCGCTCTCCATCGCCGGATCCCGCCATGCTGACCATCCACGGCCTCGTCGACGGCGCCCTGATCACCGCCGCGATCTCCAACGCCATGCCGCCGGAAGGACCGGCGGTGTGGTTCGATCTCCTGGAGCCGAGCGAGGACGAGGACGCCGACGTCGAGAAGATGCTCGGGGTCGCCGTCCCCACCCGAGCCGAGATGGAAGAGATCGAGGCGTCGAGCCGGCTCTATGCCGAGGACGGCGCCCTCTACATGACGGCGCTGGTCCAGGTTCTCTCCGACACCTCGACGCCGCATCTCACCCCGATCACCTTCATCCTGGTCGGCAATCGGCTGGCGACGGTGCGCTACGAGAAGCCCCGGTCCTTCGAGATCTACCGGAACCGCGCGGAGCGCCCCGGATTCGGCCTCGTCGACGGCCGCGGCGTGTTGCTGGGGTTGCTCGAGACCATCGTCGACCGGCTCGCCGACGCGCTCGAGAAGATCGGCGCCGACATCGAGGTGCTGTCGCGCGCCGTGTTCCGGTCGCGCCGAGAGCGCGAGAAGGGACTGGAGGACGCGATCACCGGGATCGGCAGCCTCGGCGGTGCGGTGTCGCGGGCCGAGGAGAGCATCGTTTCGCTCGCCCGTCTCTTCCACTTCCTCGCCGAGCACGGCGGCCGCGACCGGCTCGATCCGGATGGGCGCTCGCGGCTGATCACCCTCGACCACGACATCCGCTCGCTCGCCGAGCACACCAAATCGCTCGACGCCAAGGTCAACTTCCTCTTGTCGGCGACCCTCGGCCTGGTCGGGCTGGAGCAGAACACCATCGTCAAGATCTTCTCGATCCTGGCGGTGGTCTTCATGCCGCCGACGCTGATCGCCTCGATCTACGGCATGAACTTCCGCGCCATGCCGGAGCTCGCCGAGCCGTGGGGCTATCCGATGGCGCTCGGGCTGATGATCGCCTCGGTGGCGACGACCTTCGCGGTGTTCAAGTGGAAACGCTGGCTGTGAGAGCCGGCGGCCGTCACGGATAGAGCCGTGCCTTCGACCAGGGTTCGCCGGGCGCACCGCGCGTGAACTCGATGCGGTCGTGGAGGCGGAACGGGCGGTCGTGCCAGAACTCGATGGCGAGCGGCACCACCCGGAAGCCCGACCAGTGGGGCGGGCGCGGCACCTCGCCGATGGCGTGTCTGAACCCGTATTCGGCGACCGCCTTCTCGAGGGCGAAGCGGCTCTCCAGCGGCCGCGACTGTTTCGAAGCCCAGGCGCCGATGCGGCTCGCGCGCGGACGAGAGGCGAAATAGGCGTCGGCCTCCGCCTCGCTCACCACCTCGACGAGGCCGCGGATGCGCACCTGACGGCGCAGCGACTTCCAATGGAAGAGCAGCGCCGCCTTGCGGCTCGTCAGCAGCTCGACGCCCTTCTTGCTTTCGAAGCTGGTATAGAAGACGAAGCCCGCCTCGTCGAAGCCCTTCAAGAGCACCATGCGCACGTCGGGCAGCCCGGTCTCGTCGACCGAGGCGACCGCCATGGCGTTGGGATAGTTGGGTTCCGAGGCCTCCGCATCGCGCATCCAGTCGAAAAACAACCGGAAGGGCTCGTCGGCTCCGGAAAAGTCACCCGACATTAACTCGGGTGGCGGATTCTCGCTGAATTGGTCGGTCATCGTCTTGTGGAGGGTACCTTGGCCGGTCTCGGAAGAGCATCCTATACCGCGCCCGGGGCGCCGCGCCAGACGAGCCCGTCGCAGAGCCGCTCGGCGTCGATCGCGGTTCTCGTCGCCGTCGCGGCGATGCTCGGCGGCTGTTCCACCATCTTGATGCCGCTCAACGGTTGGACGTCGTCGCAGAACGCGCCGCCGGCCGACGAGATCGTCACCGGGTCGATCCGCAAGCCGGTCGCCGCCGATCCGGAAGGCGACGGCGAGGTGATCCGCCGCGCGGTGGAGACGGCGTCGCCCACCGCCGCCGCCAAGATCGAGTGGACCAACCCGGCGACCGGCAATTCCGGCACCATCTCCGACCTCGTCGAGGCCAAGGCGCGCAACGGAGCGCCGTGCCGCGCGTTCGCCACCACGCTCACCACCATCGAAGGCGTCGCGCTCTATCGCGGCCGGGCCTGCCAGGGCTATACCGGCCCGTGGGATCTGGTGGAGTTCGGCCCCGTCACCGCCCAGCCGGCCGGCTGAGAGCGACCCGCGGCGTTTTCCTCTGGCGTTCGCCGGCGAACCACACCACATGTGGTGCGACGAAACGAGGCTCGACGGATTCGGCGCCGCCGACACAGGTCGGAACGACGGCGAGGATCCGAAGAGGCCAGACGAGGTAACATCGATGCGCGATCCCTACGACGTGCTCGGCGTCGCACGCTCGGCCGGCGCCGACGACATCAAGAAGGCGTTCCGTCGCCTCGCCAAGAAGTATCATCCGGATCAGAACAAGGACGACCCGCGCGCCAAGGAGGCCTTCGCGGAGGTCAACTCGGCCTACGAGATCCTCGGCGACACCGCCAAGAAGGGGCAGTTCGACCGCGGCGAGATCGACGCCGAGGGCAAGCCCAAGTTCACCGGCTTCGGCGGCGGCGCCCACGGCTTCGACTTCCGCGGCGGCGGCGGCCCCTTCGGCGGCGGCCGCCCCGGCGGCGCGCAGGGTGGTGCCGAGTTCGACGACTTCCTCACCGACATTCTCGGGCAGGCCTTCGGCGGCGGTGCCCGCGGCGGGTTCCGTGCCGGCCGCGGTGGTCCCGGTGGACCGGGCGGCATGGGCGGCGGTGCGGGTGCGGGTGCCGGCGCGCGGGCGCGCGAGCGCGGCGGCGACATCGAGGTCACCGCCCTGGTGACGCTCGAGGAAGTGGCACACGGCGACAAGATCCGGGTCGAACTGCCGACCGGGCGCACCCTCGAGGTGGCGCTGCCGGAAGGGGTCACCGATCGCCAGCAGATCCGCCTCAAGGCGCAGGGTCACCCCGGCACGGGCGGTGCGGGTGACGCCATCGTCACCGTCGCCTTCAAGCGCCATCCGATCTTCCACGTCGACGGCCACGATCTCGAGGCCGACGTGCCGATCACCCTCGAGGACGCCGCGCTCGGCGGCCGGGTCCGGGTGGAGACGCTCGAGGGCGCGGTCGAACTGACGCTGCCGGCCGGCACCACCGGATCGAAGGCGCTGCGCCTCAAGGGCAAGGGCCTGCCGACCAAGGCCGGCGGCCGCGGCAATCTCTACGTCAAGCCGCGCATCGTCCTGCCGGAAGGCGGCGACGCCGAACTCGAGGCGTTCCTGAGGGCGCGCAAGAAGCGCTGAGACGTCTCTTCGACGGACACACGGCGAGCCCGGGATCGGAGATCGGTCCCGGGTTCGTCGTTTCGATCACCCCTTCAGCGACGGACCGGAGGCGGGGCCTCCGCCTCGAGCACGTCGCGCATCAGGCTCGTCACCGCCAGGTGGCCGACGAGATCGGTGTTGGTGTGGTGCCAGGCGTCGGGCACCACCACGTCGGGCGGGCCGTCGCGGCGGGTGGCGAAGTTGCCGATCAGGTCCCAACGGCCGACGATCTCGGTGACCTGCTTGCAGGAGCGTGGCATCTGCTGGCGCGACGAGATCGAGACGATGTGCACCGTCTCGCCGATCCGGTCGGAAAGGGCGCGATCGTCGCGCTGGAGCGCATGGAGGGCCTCGCCGACCACCATGTTGCCCTTGGAATGGGCGACGATCAGATCGAAGCCGAGCCGGCCGTCCTTCAACAGAGCGAGGACGACGTCGGCGTCGCGCTCGGCGACCACCGGATCGGAGCCGCCGGCGAGCGGGTCGGTGGCGGCTTCGCGCATCCAGTCGAGCGAGCGGTCGAGCCGGCCCCAAAGATCATGGAGCGTGGTGAGCCCGGCGTACCAGAGGAAACCGCCGGTCGCCTCGGTGACGAGATCGGCCAGCCCGTAGCCGGAGACCACCGCCGCCACCGGCTTTCCCACCGCATCGGCGACGTTGCGGGCGAAGGCCGCGGTGCCGAGCGCCGAGGAGCCGACGCCGGCGACCGTGAGGGTCGAGATCTCGGCGCCGCCGGCGTCGACGAAACTCTCGATCGTCGAGCAGACGGTGAGCGGATCGGCGCCCGAGGGCGGAACGATCAGGATCGCCCCCTCCCCCGCCTTCGACGGCGAAAGCATCGCGGCTTCGTCGCGAGTGACGACCCGGACGTCGTAGAACAGCGCGTCGAGCAGGACGTTGCGTTGGCGCGGGCCTTCGAGGAAGACCCCG
>CALMYM010000023.1 GCA_937873675.1 uncultured Alphaproteobacteria bacterium
CTTGCGGACATTCGGGAAAAGCCGGGGCAGGACCCCGGCTTTTCTGTTTTCCTGGATCGAAGGTCGCGGTTGCCGGACACGGTCGTCGGCGGCAACCTCACGGGCGCGACGACGCGCCGGTGCCACCCGGATGGGCAGGTCGTCTTCCGTGGGGCGCACGGGCTTCCGGCCGGTCCGGCCGGGCGGCCGATGCGCGGAAACAGGATGATCGAGATGACGTCACCCGAGACCATCGCACTCCATGCCCGCATCGTTTTTCTGGTGGCCGCGGTGACCGACGGCCTCGCGCTCATTCCGATGCTGGTGCCGGCGATCGGTACGGCGCTGTTTCGCGGCGGTCCGAGCCGGGACACGCCGCAGTTCCGGTATGCGATGAACCTTGCGGCCGCATTGATGGCCGGCTGGACCGTCGTCCTGTTCTGGGCCGCGGCGGCGCCGATGGCGCGGCTCGACCTTCTCCTGATCGTGGTGTGTCCGACGGTTCTCGGGATCGTCTGGGCAACGGTCGTCGCCGTGCGTCACGGCGTTCTCAGCGGCCGCCGGATGGCACCGCTCTGGGTGCATCTCGGCCTCATCGGCTGCTACAGCCTGACCGTCTACGCGCTTTCGCGGTCCATGGTCGCGTGAGGTCCTGAGCATCCGCGACCGGGATCGTGCCGATCCTGTCGGGTCGATCATCCCCCTAAAAGCGAAAACCCCGCCGGGGAGGCGGGGTTATCTTTTTGGCCGGCGGATTGGCCGGGGCCGGCCGGGTGCCGGGCGCTTCCTGCGCGTCGGCGGTCTTACCGCGCCCGATGGGCGGCCATATGGCCGGTCAGGCGCTTTCCAGGATCTCGTTGTCGTCGGGCTCGCGCAGCACGTAGCCGCGGCCCCAGACGGTCTCGATGTAGTTCTTGCCGCCGGTCGCCGAGGCGAGCTTCTTGCGCAGTTTGCAGATGAAGACGTCGATGATCTTCAGTTCGGGCTCGTCCATGCCGCCGTAGAGATGATTGAGGAACATCTCCTTGGTCAGGGTGGTGCCCTTGCGGAGCGAGAGCAGCTCCAGCATCTGATATTCCTTGCCGGTCAGATGCACGCGCTGGGTGTTCACTTCCACCGTCTTGGTGTCGAGGTTCACGACCAGATCACCGGTCGTGATGACCGACTGGGCATGGCCCTTCGAGCGGCGGACGATGGCGTGGATGCGGGCGACCAGCTCGTCCTTGTGGAAGGGCTTGGTCATGTAGTCGTCGGCGCCGAAGCCGAGACCGCGGACCTTGTCCTCGATGCCGGCGAGACCCGACAGGATGAGGATCGGGGTCTTCACCTTCGAGACGCGCAGGGTGCGCAGAACCTCGTAACCCGACATGTCGGGGAGGTTCAGATCCAGAAGAATGATGTCGTAGTCGTAGAGCTTACCGAGGTCGATGCCCTCTTCGCCCAGGTCCGTCGTGTAGACGTTGAAATTCTCCGACTTGAGCATCAGTTCGATGCTCTGCGCCGTGGCGCTGTCGTCTTCGATGAGCAGTACGCGCATGCCAATCCCCTTTAGTCGCCTTCACCCGGGCTTGGCGCATCGGCCCCCGACAGCCGCTGCGAACGACACCCCATCAACCCCGACTCGGTAGCGTACCGGACAATGGTTAACAGAATCTGATTCGCCTCGGCAAGCGTCGTCTCGAGTCCGATCGGCAAAACTCGCCAGAGTCCTGAATCATCAAGGGAATCGGAGAAGTTGCGAATTAAGACATCACTTTAAGAAGCAGCCCTAACCGACTCTCCCGAATCACCTCTTCGAGGTCTCCGGACGGAGCTTCGCGCGCGACCCCACATCGCCCGCTCGTTCATATTGTTTGACGAAGGCCGTTAACAACGCGTTACTGACGGGGGACGTCCCATGTCCTTTCCGGAGACCGATTCGTCACCATGGAGTCGCTGGTCCGCGAGATCGCCGAATTGCCCGCCACGACCACCTTCGGCCGGGTCGTCGGCGTGCGCGGTCTGATGATCGAGGTGGCCGGGCCGATCCACGAGATGAGCGTCGGCTCGCGTCTGGCGATCGAGGCGGCCTCGGGGCGCGCGGTGCCGGCGGAAGTGATCGGTTTCGAGGGAACCAAGGCTCTGTGTCTGCCCTTCGGCGCGCTCGAGGGCGTACGGATGGGCTGCCGCGCCGTGGTGGTGGCGGCCGACGGGTCGGTCAGACCGAGCGAGGCGTGGCTCGGCCGGGTCGTCAACGCGCTCGGCGAACCGCTCGACGGCAAGGGACCGCTGCCCCAGGGCGCGGTGTCGCGACACTTGCGCGCACCGCCGCCGCCGGCGGGCGAGCGGGCACGGGTCGGGGCGCCGATCGATCTCGGGGTTCGGGCGCTCAACACCTTCGTCACCTGTTGCCGCGGCCAGCGCATGGGCATCTTCGCCGGTTCCGGCGTCGGCAAGTCGGTGCTGCTCTCCATGCTCGCCCGCTACACCTCCGCCGACGTGGCGGTGATCGGGCTGGTCGGCGAGCGCGGCCGCGAGGTGCAGGAGTTCATCGAGGACGATCTCGGCGCGGAGGGGCTGGCGCGCTCGGTGGTGGTGGTGGCGACCTCCGACGAGCCGGCGCTGATGCGCCGTCAGGCGGCCTATCTCACCTTTGCGATCGCCGAGTTCTTCCGCGACGAGGGCGCCGACGTGCTGTGCATGATGGACTCGGTCACCCGTTTCGCCATGGCGCAGCGCGAGATCGGCTTGGCCGCCGGCGAGCCGCCGGCCTCCAAGGGCTACACGCCGACGGTGTTCACCGAACTGCCGCGGCTGCTCGAGCGGGCGGGGCCGGGAAAGGTCGGGTCGGGCTCGATCACCGGCCTCTTCACCGTGCTGGTGGAGGGCGACAACCACAACGAACCGGTCGCCGACGCGGTCAGAGGCATCCTCGACGGCCACATCGTCATGGAGCGGCAGATCGCCGAGCGCGGGCGCTATCCGGCGATCAACGTGTTGAAGAGCGTGTCGCGCACCATGCCGCGGGCGGTGCCGGAAGCCGAGCGGCCGTTGATCCTCGAGGCCAAGCGGCTGATGTCGACCTATGCCGACATGGAGGAGCTGATCCGGCTCGGCGCCTATCGGGCGGGGTCGAGCCCGGAGGTCGACGACGCCATCCGTCTGCACCCGGCGTTCGAGGCGTTCCTCAAACAGGGGAAGGAGGAATCGACCTCGCTCGGTCAGGGCTACGAACGGTTGAGGGCGATCCTGTCATGAGGCGCGCGGCGACTCACTTTTCGGCAACCCTTGTCGCCTATGATCACTCCTCGCACATGGGGAGTATCGAGTCATGAAGTCCCGAGACAGTCTCATCCGGCTCAAGCGGTTCCAGGTCGACGAGAAACGTCGCCAGGTCGCGCAGATCGAAATGATGATCGCCGATTTCAACCGCATGGTTTCGGATCTCGACGATCAGATCGTCTCCGAACAGAACCGGGTGGGCATCCACGACATCACCCATTTCGCCTATCCGACCTTCGCCAAGGCGGCGATCCAGCGGCGCGACAATCTCAAGGTGTCGATCCACGACCTCGAGGTGAAGCTCGGCGCGGCGCGTGACGAACTCGCCATGGCGGTCGAGGACCTGAAGAAGATCGAGCTGATCGAGGAACGCGATCAGATGCGCGAGCGCGCCGAGCGCGACGCCGTCGAACAGGAGAACCTCGACGAGATGGCCGGCCGCCGTCACGCCTTCGGGCGCTGAGGCGAGCGGGGCCGACCGGGTCTGCTCCCCGACCCGGGGTCGAGACGACAGGTGCGAAGACACGACCGTGAGGAAGACGAAAGAGGCCGCCCGAGTGGGCGGCCTCTTTCGTTTCCGGCGACCGGTGGCATCAGCCCAGTCGATGGGCGCGCAGCTTCTCGTAGGCCGGTCGCGCCGCATCGGCGATGGGCTTGAGGTGATCGGGCAGGTCGTCGAAGGCGATCTCGGCGCGCCGCGGGCCGAAGCCGCGCCGGCCGACGGGCGGGTAGCGGCAGGCGGCACCGCGTGGTACCAGTGCGGCGCCCACACCCCGTCGCTCGCCCTGCGGCCGGGCTGCCACGAGAGCATCTCGTCCCGGAAGGGGATGGCGCAGGCGGCGCACAGGGCGGCGAGGGTGCGGGGCGGGTCGGCCAGCACGTCGGGGCCCTCGACCACCGGCGGGGCGGCGCCGAGACGGTCGGCGACGCGGTCGAAGATCTCGGCCTGTTGGACGAAGCCGATGTCGGCGAGGTCGACCGCCTCGCGCTTGGCGACATAAGAGGCGAGCACGCTCTCGGGGCGGCGGATCAGGAAGGCGTTGACGACCCCGTCCATCCAGTCGCGGCCGAAGGCCGGCAGCATGTGGTGGGTCATGTGCTTCTGATACCAGACCGGACGGCCGTCCGGGACGGGGCCGAGCATCGCCGCGGCGACCTCGCGCCAGTCGGTCGGCTGGGCGGCGATCACCTCGTCGCGCATCGGATGATCGATCCCCGTCGCCGCCAGATAAGCGGCATAGAAGGGCTCGTCGGAGACGGCGCAATCGGGCCGGTTCTCGAAGGCGCGCATCATCGCGGTGGAGATGTTGCGCGGGCCCGACCACATGGCGATGCGGACGGCGGCGGGATCGGCGGGGGGGCTCCTCGGGGCTCCCGGGGCGGGGGACGGGGACGACACTCGCCCACGCCCCCCCCTCCGCGG
>CALMYM010000024.1 GCA_937873675.1 uncultured Alphaproteobacteria bacterium
GAGGACCATCGACAGGCGGTTGCCGTCCCAGCCGACCACGGCGCGCCGTGCGGTACCGAGCGAGGTCGGGGCGACCAGCGCCTGGATCTCGATCAACAGCGGCCGCGATCCCTCCATGCCGGCGAAGACGGCGGTGCCGGGCGAGCGCCCGTCGCGTTCGCCGAGGAACAGCTCCGACGGATTGGCGACCTCGCGCAGCCCCGCCCCGGTCATCTCGAAGACGCCGATCTCGTCGGTCGCCCCGAAGCGGTTCTTCACCGAGCGCAACACCCGGAAGCGCTGGGCGTCGTCGCCCTCGAAATAGAGCACGGCGTCGACCATGTGCTCGACGACGCGGGGGCCGGCGATCTGCCCGTCCTTGGTGACGTGGCCCACCAGGACGACGGTCGCCCCGGACGATTTCGCCCAGCGGATCAGCGCCTGCGCCGCGGTCCTGACCTGCGTCACCGTGCCCGGCGCCGATTCGGCCAGTTCCGTCCACAGCGTCTGGATCGAATCGATCACCACGAAGGCCGGCACCGGCCCGGCCGAGAGCGTGGCGAGAATGTCCTCGACCGAGGTCTCCGCCGCCAGCGCCACGGGCGCCGCCGAAAGCCCGAGACGTTCGGCGCGCAGCCGCACCTGTCCGATCGCCTCTTCGCCGGAGACGTAGACGACGCGGTGGCCGGACTGCGCCATCGCCGCCGCCGCCTGGATCAGCAGGGTCGACTTGCCGATGCCCGGATCGCCGCCGACCAGCAGCGCCGAGCCGCGGACGAAGCCGCCGCCGGTCACCCGGTCGAGTTCGGCGATCCCCGAGGCGAGGCGCGGCGCCTCCTTGGCCTCGCCGGAGAGCGCCACCAGCGGCACCACCCGCCCGCGCTTGGCCGACACCGGGGCGCCGCCGCCCCCGCCTGCGCCGCCGTCGACCTCCTCGACGATGGTGTTCCACTCGCCGCAACCGTCGCAGCGCCCGGCCCATCGCGGCGTGACCGACCCGCAGTTCTGACAGACGAAACGGGTGGTGCGCTTGGCCATGCGGTCTCCAGGGATGCCCGATCCGGACTCGTTCGGGGCAGAGTGGCACGATGTTCCTGTTTTGTACAGGGTGACGATCCCCGCTTTCCCCGGAAATCGTGGATCCCCGTCACACCGTCGTCACCGTCGTGCGGCAGGGGAGCCGCTCGGCGGGGGAGGGCGAAAGATGACGGGACGAGTGATTTCGGTGGCGGCCGACGACGGCCATCGCTTCTCCAAGCGGGTCGCGCCGGCGATCCGGCTGCTCACCGGCCTCGGTGTCGAGGGCGACGCCCATTGTGGCGTCACGGTCCAGCATCGCTCGCGCGTCGCCGCCGATCCGACCGCGCCCAATCTGCGTCAGGTGCATCTGGTGCAGAGCGAGCTCTTCGACGAGTTGCGACCGCGCGGTTTCGATCTCGCCCCCGGCGATCTCGGCGAGAACGTCCTCACCCGCGGCCTCGATCTCCTCGCCCTGCCGCGTGGCGCACGCCTCTCGATCGGCGCGACGGCGATCGTCGAACTGACCGGCCTGCGCAACCCCTGCGCCCAGATCGCGAATTTTCGAAAAGGTCTGCTCGCCGCCGTCCTCGACCGCGCCGCCGACGGCTCGCTCGTCCGCAAGGCCGGGGTGATGGGGATCGTCATCGAAGGCGGTGACATCGCGCCCGGCGACGCGATCAGCGTGACCCTGCCGGCCGAGCCGTGGCAGCGGCTGGAGCGGGTCTGAACGGCCGACGGCGGTTCGTCCCGATCGCGGACGTCAGAGCGCCGGCTGCGCCGCCGGCGGCACATAGGCCGCCCGCGCCGCCCGCACGGCGCCGTGGTTGTCGATCGCCCATCGGATCATCTCGCCGAGCGGCACCAGCATCGACGTACCGAGGTCGGTCAGCGTGTAGTCGACCCGCGGCGGGATGGTCGGGAAGACGCGGCGTGAGACGAGCCCGTCCTGTTCGAGCCGCCGCAGCGTCTGGGCGAGCATGCGTTGGGAAATGTCGGGGATCCGCGCCCGGACCTCGCTGAAGCGCAGCGTGCCGCCCTCGAGTTCCTTCATGACCAGCACCGTCCAACGGTCGCCGAGCCGGTCGAGCACGTCCCGGATCGGGCACTCGCCGGCATCGCAGGCGGTCGAACGATGCAGCGTCATGGAGTGGCCTCGCAGGATCGGAGTGGGCGGTGACCGCCGCCTCCCTCGGTTACGCCGGTGATACCGACTGACTTTTTCCTCCCTCCTTGCGGCGCTCGGATGGGGCAGTATCGAATATATACCGACATACGAAACGTAAGTCGAACTCGAATATGCAGACCGATTTCGAACGGAGACCGACCCGCCATGACCGGCAAGACCCTCGTCGTCCTCGCCCATCCCGACCTCGCCCGATCGAAGGTCAACGCCGCCTGGGCCGCGGCACTCGCCGCCCATCCCGACCGCATCACCGTCCACGACCTCCATGCCGCCTATCCCGACGGCGTGATCGACGTCGCCGCCGAACAGGCGTTGGTGCGCGCCCATGATCGGGTGATCTTCCAGTCCCCGATGTTCTGGTCCGCCCCCCCGCCGCTGCTCAAGCGCTGGTTCGACGAGGTACTCGCCTACGGCTTCGTCTACGGCCCCGGTGGCGATGCGCTCGAGGGCAAGGCGATCGGCGTCGCGGTCTCGACCGGCGGCAAGGCCGAGGCCTATCGCGCCGGCGGACAGAACGCCTGGACCCTCGACGAGTTGCTGCGGCCGATCCAGGCGACCGCCCGCTTCTGCCGCGCCGACTATCTGCCGCTGTTCACGCTGCAGGGTGCGATGTGGGGGCTCTCGGAGGACGAGATCGCCGCCTCCGCCCGGGCCTATGCGGCGCATGTCCTCGGCGAAGAGATGGCGCTCGCCGCCTGACGACGTGAGAGGGCGGGGCGCACCCGCCCTCAACCGCCCCGATGGATCCGCTCGTAGCGCCGGCCGAGGCTGGTCAGCACCTCGTAGTCGATGGTGCCCATCCGCGCTGCGGCGTCCTGGACGGTGACGTGCTCACCGATGAGTTCGATCGCGTCGCCGCGCTTCGCCTCCGGCACGTCGGTGACGTCGACCGCCATCAGATCCATCGAGATGCGACCGAAGAGCGGCACGAACCGGCCGTGCAGGTAGCCGTGGGCGCCGGGCGCGCGGTCGGCGGAAGAGGCGGCTCGGTGGAAGCCGTCGGCATAGCCGACCGAGAGGATGGCGAGCCGCGATGGGCGCCCGGTCGTCTGACGCGCCCCGTAACCGACCGTCTCGCCGGGCGGAACCTCGCGGATCTGTACGATCCTCGCCTCGAGCCGCGCCACCGGCCGCATCGGCGTCGCCTCGCCCGAGACGATCGCCCCGCCGTAGGTGGCGATCCCCGGCCGGACGAGGTCGAAGTGATAGTCGGATCCGAGGAAGACGCCGGAGGAATTGGCGAGCGAGGCGGCGAGCCCGGGGAAGAGCGCCCGGGTCTCGCGGAAGCGGGCGAGTTGCACCGCGTTGAGCGGATGGTTCGGCTCGTCGGCGCAGGCGAGATGGCTCATCACCAGGACGAGCCCGGCCGCCTCCACCGCGACCGCGTCGGCGGCGAAGGCGCGTGCCTCGGCGAGCGACAGGCCGTGACGGTTCATGCCGGTGTCGACGTGCAGCGCCGCCCCGACCATCGTGCGCGAGGCGCGCCGGAAGGCCGTCCAATCGGCGATCTCCGGCAGCGAGCCGAGCACCGGGAAGAGCCGATGCACCGGATAGACGCATTCATCGGCGGTCGAGAGGCCGTTGAGAACGAAGATCCGCGCCTCCGGATGATGGGCGGCGTCGAGAATGGCGCGGAGTTCGACCCCCTCGCCGACATGGGCGACGAAGAAGGTGCGGCAGCCGTCGGCGAGCAGCGCGCGGGGGACCGGCTCGAGCCGGACGCCGTAGGCAGCGGCGTTGACCGCGCCGGCGACCGCGACACCCGCGCCGACCCGCGCCACGATCGTCCGCCGGTTGGCGACGAGCGCGTCGAGGTCGAGGGTGAGCCGGGTGGGCGGAACGGGAACGGGAGCGTCGGTCATCGTCCGGTAGGGGAGGGGCAGCGCCCCCCCGTGTCAAGCCCTGGAGCGGAGGGGCCGCCGCCACCGCGACCCGGCCATGCGGCGGGCGAGACTGGTATCGGCGACAAGACGCGTTATGACGGAAGGATCCCGAGACCGGCCGCGTGCCGGAGACCTTCGCCCGAGGTCCGATGTCGCCCGATCGCGGTTCGCCTTCCGCTCCGCCCCCTGCCGCCGAACGCGTCTGGATACGCCGCGGCACGCCGGCCTATGCGCGGATCAACTGGGCGCTGTTCCTCTCCGGCTATGCGGTGTTCTCGCAGATCTACTGCACCCAACCGCTGCTCCCCGTCCTCGCCGAACATTTCGGCGTCGGTGCCGCCGAAAGCTCGCTCGCCCTGTCGCTGACCACCGGCTTCCTCGCCGTCTCGATCTTCGTCGCCGGGGCGCTGTCGGAATCGATCGGCCGCAAGAAGCTGATGTTCGCCTCGCTGGTCGTCGCCGCGGTCCTCGAACTCGCCGCCGCGGTCGCGCCGTCCTGGCATCTCCTGCTGATCATCCGGGCGCTCGAGGGCGTGGCGCTCGGCGGCGCGCCGGCGGTCGCCATGGCCCATCTCCCCGAGGAGATCGGGCCCGCCG
>CALMYM010000025.1 GCA_937873675.1 uncultured Alphaproteobacteria bacterium
TTCCCGAGCGCGCGCGCGCTGGGCCAGGCGCTGGCGGACTGGTCGGCGGGGAAGGCCGCGCGCGGCGGCCAGCGGCGCGCAGGGCTGCTGGTCGCGCTCGCGGCGCTGCTGGCCGCGGGGATCTGGAGCGCGGCCCGCGGCGCGCCCCGCGCGGGCGACAACGCCCCGCCGGTCGCCCCCGCGCCCGGTACGCCTCACGTTGGGGGGGGCCCGAGCCCCCGACCCGATCGGCCCCCGCCGCTCGACCGGCGGAGCTTCGAACCGGCCCGAGCTCCCTTCGATCCCGCTCGGGTTCACATCCACCGCTCGGCCGGCGAGCCTCTCTCCGGAGGATCACGGCACGACGATCATCCACGGCGCCGGCGCACCCGAAGCGCGCCGGCGTACATATATTCACTCTTTGTTCTCAGTCACCTACCGCCCGGGCGATGAGATCGCTCCACATGGTGACCATGGCGACGAAGGACAGCAGCGCGCCGAAGGACGCGAACTCACGAACGAAACTGCGAACCATACCAGCCATCGGAACCTCCCTGGATGAGAAATCCACCCGATATCCACAATATGTTCGTGTTTTGTTCTCTTGTCAAGTGAACCTCTCGGGCACTGCACTTCGGTGAGTTCCGTACGCGCAATCACATTTGAAGTGGTATCGTCACATCGATCAATCTCAGATGGATATGTCGATGAGCACGATCGGTTCGCTTCCCCAGGCCGCGGAAACCTGGATTCGCTCCCGGTTCGCCACAGAGGTGGCCGCCGCACCGGGGCGCACGGTGCGGGGACCGGGTCACGATGTCGATGATGGCGGCGAAGAACCCGTCCCGACCGTGATCGACCTCGTCGGGCTCACGGTTCACCTCGTCTATCGGGATGCCGCGGGCCAAGATAGCGAACGCGTCGTTCAATGCCGGCGGGCACGTCTGGGCAGCGGGGTCGTGTACCTCGAGGGCCAGTGTCAGCTGCGGCGCGCCCCGCGGCGTTTTCGCGGAGATCGGATCATTCACGTCGTCGACCTGACGACCGGCGAAGTCCTTTCGGCGGCGGACTTCTTCACGGACATCGGTCTCTACGATGGGCAAGCTGGCGAAGGAGCCTTTCTCGAGCAGGTCCGTCACGGTCTGACCGTGTTGATGGCCATCGCCCGCGCCGACGGTCACGTGCACGCCGATGAACTCGAGGCCGCGCTGCGATGGGCCGATCGGCTCGCCGAATCCCACGGTATCCGGCTCGACGAAAAGTTGGTGGCCAGACTGGAACGGATCGCTTCGAACATCAGGCCGGACGAGGAGACGGCTCGCTTATCCTTCCGCCGCGCCATCACCTCCCCCGAGGAGGCCCGCCTCCTCGCCCGCCACATCCGGCAGATGGTCGATGCCGATCGCGTCGCGCATCCGGACGAGATCGCCCTGATCGACGCTCTGGTGTGGGCGGGAGACGGCGAAACGCCGTAGCCGAGGTCTCGGCGCACCCCGGGGAGGGACCTGCGGGACGAAGCGCGGGGCCGACGCACCCCGCATCGCGACGATACGACCGTCGCTCATGCCGCTTCGACGTCGTCCTCGCCCGCGGTCTCGACCATCTCGGCGGGGCCGCGGCGACGCGACAGCATGCCCTCGGCGAGATCGATGAAGAGCTTGGCCGGCAGCGCCGGAGCGAAGACGTAGCCCTGGGCCGAGGTGACGCCCTTCTCGCGCAGACGCTCGAGCTGTTCCTGGTTCTCCACACCTTCGGCGACGACGCCCATGCCGAGGGAGTTCGCCAGCTCGACCAGCACGTCGACGATGGTCGAGGCGCCGAGGTCGGAGCCCATGGCGTCGATGAACATCTTGTCGATCTTCACGATGTCGATGCCGAGTTGCTGGATGTAGGCGAGGCCGCCGTGGCCGGTGCCGGTGTCGTCGAGCGCCACACGGCAGCCGAGCGCGTGCAACTCGGCGATGATCTTGCGCGCCTGGACGATGTCGCGCAGCGGATAGCGCTCGGTCACTTCGAAGACCAGCTGGTCGAAGCCGATCTCCGAGCCCTCGAAGATGGCGACGACGTCCTCGACGATGCGACGGTCGGAGAAATGGCCGGCGAAGAGGTTGATCGACAGCTTCAGCTCGGGATGGCGCGAGTAGAGCCCGCCGAGCTGGGCGACCGACTTGCGCATCAGGAGCCGGGTCATCTCGAAGACGTGGCCCGAGGTCTCGCAATAGGACATGAAGGCGCCGGGCGAGACGGTGGTGCCGTCCGGGCGGATCCAGCGCACCAGCATCTCGCAGCCTTCGATGCGGCCGGTGTCGATGTTCATCACCGGCTGGAAGAAGGGCACGAACTCCTCGCGCTTGAGCGCCACCGAGAGTTCGTCGTCGACCTCCGAGGTCGGCTTCCAGTAGATCAGGAAGGCGATGCCGATGAGCACCGTGGTGCCGGCGAGCGTACCGATGGCGAGCGTCGCCTCGAGCGGCCGGATCAGCTCGTAGAGCGCCGCGGTCGGGACCTCGGCGCGGGCGGCGAGCGGGAAATGATCGGAGCGCGCCTGTTGGGCGACGACGTCGGGTCCCGTCGGACGGACCCCGGCCGACGCCCACACCTCGCCGTCGCCGATGGTCAGCACGAAGGCGCGGGAGCTTCGGAGATAGTCGGCGCCGGCGTCGAGATCGACGGCCGAGACGGCGAGCTCGGCGACGAGATGCGTGCCGGCGGCGGTGCGCCAGGCGACGAGGACGGTGCCGGGGGCGACGTCGGGAATGCGCTCGGGATCGAGAAGGGTGATCGTCACCTGCCGGGCTTCGGCGACGTCGAAGAGAACCGCGCCGCGCCGCTTGGCCGTCGGCGGATCGAAGCACATGGCGTAGCCGGCGGCGTCGACCACGCCCATGCGGCGGACGAAGCGCGAGCGCGCCGCGATGTCGCCGAGGCGCGCCTGCTTGGTGGCGGTGCAGTCCGAGATGCCGGCGCGGTCGGCGTCGCGCAGCGCCGTCACCGCTTCGGCGACCGCGCTCTCGGCGCGCGACAGTTCCTGTTCGGCGATCGACATGAGTTCGGCGCGGCCGACCTTGTCGGCATGGACGCGCAGGATCGCCCGCCCCACCAGGTAGGGCGTCACGCCGATCAGGACGACCACCAGGATCGCCACCAGAAGATTGCGGCCGCGGTTGCGCAACGAGTCACCGATTTCGTTCGTCGTTGCCGCGAGTGTCGATCAGGCATGGTAAACAGGATCTGAAGATGGCCGATTCCGCCGGCTCGCCTCGGCGTTTTCGCCGGCCCCGTGTCGACGGCGATGTCCGCTTCGTGCGATCCTCGTCCGTGTCCGCCGGCGGTCTCCTCGGGAGCCTCGTCCGGCCAATCGTTCCACAACGCGCTCGGGGAGCGACGATGAGCTTCGTTCGCCGACGGTCCGCCACCGAACCCCGCCGCCGCGCCGGCCTTCTCGCGACGCTGGCGATCGGCCTCGCCGTGAGCCTCGGCGCAGCGCCCGCGGCGGCGCAGTCCACGGCGGAACGGCTGATCGGCGAATGGGCCGGGGCTTGGCGCGCCGCCGGCCGGACCGTCGATTGGGGTGGCCTCTCCCGGGCGATGGGCGAGGACCGGGTCGAGCTTCGCGATCTGGCGATCTCCTGGCCGCTCGCCGGCGACGAGCCGATCCGCATCACCGCCCCCAGTCTCTCCTTCGTCGGCCTCGCCGATCGCGACGGCGGCGGTTTCACCCCGACGCGCCGGACCGCACCGCGCCTGTCGCTCACCCCCGAGCACAGCGGCGAGAAGATCCAACTCGTCCTCGCCGGCGTCTACCTGAACGACGCGGCGATCCCCAAGTTCGAGCTGCCGGCGATCGATCCCGATCACGCCTTCACGTCGATGCTGGCGGCGAGCCGCATCTTCGATCCGCTGGCGATCGGCCGCGCCTCGATCGGCCGGCTCACCCTGCACGGCGCCCCGGCCGATGCAGCCGAGCACGGCGACGTCACGATGGAAGGCCTCGCCGTCGCCGGCCTGTCAGCCGGACGGCTGGAGCGCCTCGCCGTCGGCCGCCTCGTCGTCGATGCCGCCTCCCGATCGGGGAAGGCGCGTCTGTCGATCGCCGATGCGGAGATCGTCGGCTCCGACCCCACGGTCTGGCGCCGCGTCTTCGAAGAGGCCGCGGCGACGGACGGAAAAACCGAGGCGGTGTCCTTCCCCTCGCTCGCGTCGGCGCGGGCCGGCCGGATCGCGCTCGAGGCCGGCGATGCGACACTGTCGATCGACGCCACGCGGATCGGCGCGCGCCACGTCCGCCGCCTCGATCCGTCGATCGGCCGCACCATCGACGATGTCCTCGCCGGCAGCCAAGAGATCGGCGAGGTCGACATCGGCCGGGTGTTCCTCGAACTGTTCCTGGCGATCCGCAGCGAAGGCACCACGCTCGAAGGTGTCCACCTCTCCGGTCCCGACCTCGACCATGCCGACGCGAAGCGCATCACCATCGGCGCCTTCTCGGGCGAGAGCCTCGCCGAACTGACGATCGAGGGCCTCGACATCGTCACGCCCAAGGCGATCCTGCGAGCCGGGCGGGCGATCGCGGCGAAGCTGCGCTTTCCCGACGGTGACGATCTGCGCCGTGCCCTCCAGGCCGCTGCGGTCGGTGCCGAGATCGATCCGTCGTCGCTGATGCCGACCCTCGGCCACGTCGCCGTCGAAGATCTGGAGGTCGGCGAACCCGGTGTGCCGTCGATCCGGCTGGGCGCCTTCCGCCTCGACCTCGATCACTACGTCCGGGCGATCCCGACCGCGGTGTCGGTGGCCCTAGATCGCTTCGTCGTGCCGGTGGGCCTCGCCGATGCGGAGGGACGCAAGATCCTCGGCGATCTCGGCTATCGCCAACTCGACTTCTCCGCCGCCTTGCGCGCCGCCTGGAAGGAGGCGAGCCGGGAGGTCGTCGTCGAGAAGGCGATGGCCGAGGTCGCCGACATGGGGCGGATCGACCTGCGCGGCCGCCTCACCGGGGTGCCGCCGTCGCTGTTCCTCCACCCGGAGACCGCGCCGGAGGTGCTCGTCGGCGTCGGCCTCGCCGAAGCGACCGCGACCTATACCGACGCCTCCTTCGCCGAACGGATCCTCGGCCTCCTCGCCCGCGACGAGAAGATGAAGCCGGATCGGCTGCGCCGGAAACTGGCGCGCGAAGTGGGGGCTCTCTTCGCCGACGTCCGCGATCCGGCGCGACGCAAGCGGATGGTGGACGAGGCGCGGCGGGTTCTCACCGCACCCGAGGCGATGACGATCGAGGCCCCCCCGACCGAGCCGGTGCCGATCGCCGAGATTCTGGCGGCGCAGGACGATCTCGCCGCTCTCGCGGAACGACTGGACGTAAGGTTACGTGCCGAGCGATGATCGCCTCGGGGGCTGCCCTTTCTTCGCCGCAAGTCGCTGCGAGGAGGAGGCGCTGGTGCGGAAGACCGAATGCGCCCGACAGACACGGAGGACGGCATAGATGAATCACTCGATCCGGAAGCGCGGCTTCGCCGCGGTATCTCTCGCGGTTCTCCTCGCGGTGGCGGCACCCGTGGCGCCGGCCTCGGCCCAGGCGACGCGCGACAAGGTGTTGGAGATCATCTCCGAAGCCTCCAAGGCGGCCGGCGCCAAGGAGGTCACCTGGGGCGCGGTCAGCGGCGGTGACGCCGCGTTCACGGTCGCCGATTGGGAGACGACGGTCGAGACCGACGGCAAGTCCACCTCGATCGGCGCCGCGACCGTCACCTATTCCGGCGCCAAGCCGACCGCCGACGGCGGCTTCTCGGCCGAATCGATCGCCGCCACCGAGATGACGGTCGAAGGCGACGACGCCAACGTCACCATCGCCTCGCTGAAGATCACCAACTACGTCGGTCAGTCGCCGGAGAAGATCCGCGCCAAGACCACCTCGGGCGAGCGCTTCGACAAGATCGAGGCGACCGGCATCGAGGTCACCGACGAGAAGGATCAGACGATCCCGATCGCCGCGGTGACGGTCACCACCTCGGACTTCGTCGCCGGTGTGCCGCGCAAGATCGGCTTCGAGATGAAGGGCCTGGTGGCGCCGCTCGATCCGAACGACGAGCAGACCAAGGAGATCGCCGAACTCGGCTACACCTCGCTGACCCTCGACGCCGCCCTGGTCGGCGCCTGGGACGACAAGACCGGCCGGGTCACCATCGACCAGTTGGCGATCGGCGGTGCCGATCTCGGCAGCCTCAAGCTCGCCATGACCCTCGGCGGCTTCACCCCCGAGGTGGTGGAAGCGCTGAAGAAGGCCGAGAAGGATCAGGCCAAGCAGATGGAGCTGCTCCAGGGCATCACCGTCGAGAAGCTGTCGCTGCGCTACGAGGACGCCTCGCTCGCCAAGCGCCTGATCGCCGCCCAGGCCAAGAAGCAGGGCATTCCCGAGGACGCCTTCGTCCAGCAGATCGGCGCCATCGTGCCGATGATGGTTTCGGCGATCGGCAACAAGGACTTCGAGGCCAAGATCGCCAAGGCGGTCTCCCTGTTCCTCAAGACGCCGAAGTCGCTCACGGTCTCGGCGAACCCGGCCCAGCCGACCCCGGTGGCGGCGATCATGGGCGCGGCGATGATGGCGCCGCAGTCGCTGCCGACGGTGCTCGGCGCCGACGTCAAGGCCAACGACTGATGCTCGGGAGCGCCGGCCGAGGGGAACTTTCCACCTCGCCCGGCGCTCCTTTCCACCTTCCGGGTGCGACGCCGCGAACGAGGGTCGGCGGTGTTTACCCGGCGGCGCAAATCGACTAGTTTCGCGCCGTTCTCCGCTCGCCCGTGCGGCCACCGAGTCCGACGACCGGGGTCGAACACCGGAGCGACTTGGTCGGTCGACAACGAGAAGAAGCCCGAGGCCGAATGAGCGATCCCGTGGTTCCCGTCGAGCGAGGGCTGCGTGCCACCGTGCGGTTGGCCGCGGGGATCAACATCGGCGAAACCTCCGACGAAACCTCCTTCCTGCAGACGGCGAGCGAACGCGCGCGCGGCCTGATGGCGGCGGCGATGGGGCGCCTCGGCGCGCTCGCGCAGCGCGACGAAGCGGCGCCCGAGGACGCCTCCGACGAACTCGGAACGGTGCGTGCCACCGACGTCCTGCGCCATGCCGGATGGGGCGCTGCGGCGGGATCGGTGATCGTCGCCTGCGGCTTCGCCTTCCTCGCCCTCCGCGCCGGTCTCGAAACCGCGCCCGTCACCCACGAGGTCGCCCTCACCCTCACCGAAGCCGCGGCCAAGGCCGATCGCCTGGCCCTGCCGCCCCGGACGGAAGCCGTCGCCGCCTCGATCGGCGCCACCGTCCCGCCGGCCGGCGAACTGGCGTCGGGTCCGGAAAGCGGCACCCTGTCCACCGCGTCCTTGCCGACCATGGCCTTCGCCTCCGCCGGGGCCGGCGAACGGGTCGGCGCCGCCGCGATCGATCGCATGCTGGATGCCCCGCCGATCGCCGCCGTCTCACCGACGGACGAGGAAGAAGACGACGAGGCGGGCGTGCCGCCCGTCCTGCCCATAGCCCGCCCCCCGCCCCGAATTGGGCCCCCCCCCGGGCTTCCGCACCCTGAAAGGGCTGAAGCCGGTCTATGTCGGCGACACCATCACCTTCACCCGCCGCGCGCTCGCCCACCGGGCACTGGCG
>CALMYM010000026.1 GCA_937873675.1 uncultured Alphaproteobacteria bacterium
CTTGTCGACCACGGTGAACATCGCCGCCGGCGCGTCGGGCCGGGCGCAGGCCTCGAGGGCGCGTTCGACGAGGTCGGCGATCACCGCGCCGTCGACGCCCGATCGGCAGCCGACGCCGACGGCGAGGAAGGGGCGGGCGGTCATGCGAGGGCTCCGCAGGAGGTCGGCCGCGAGGCGTCGTGGCGGCCGCGACGCCCAGCCCCCCCTCCCTGTCCCTCCCCCTCGAGGGGGGAGGGGACACCAATGGCGACGCCCGTTTTCGCGTCGTAGACCCTGCAGTGGTTCGTAACGGCCCGGTGCCGATGGAACGACGATCCGTGCTCCATCGTCCCCTCCCCCCTGGAGGGGGAGGGACAGGGAGGGGGGGCTCCGAGGTCGCCCGGGAGACGGCGCGAGATCGGGTAGTACGCCGAGCCGCTCATCCCTCGTCCTCCACCGCTTCGTCCACCGTATCAGCAGCGGTCGTCCAACGGGTGTCCACAGGGCCGTCCACAGGCTTTTCCCAGGTCCACTGGACGATCGGCATGGCCGGTTTGAAGCCGTGGAAGCGGCCGAGGGGGACGGCGCGGGCGATCGAGATCTGCACCAACTCGCCGCCGAAGGCCTTGGCGTGGCCGATCACCTCGGCCTGGGTCTCGATCGTCACGGCGTTGACGACGAGACGGCCGCCGGGGGCGAGGCGCTCCATGCAGAGCTTCACCAGCGCCGCATCGGAGCCGCCACCACCGAGGAAGACGGCGTTCGGCGTCGCGAGACCTTCGAGGGCGGCCGGGGCGAAACCCTCGACGATGGCGAGGTCGGGCACACCGAAGGTGGCGGCGTTGCGGGCGATGCGGACGAGGCGATCGGCGCGCGGCTCGACGGCGATCGCCCGGTTCTTGGGGTCCGCCAGCATCCATTCGATGGCGATCGAGCCGGTGCCGGCACCGACGTCCCACAAGAGTTCGCCGTGGCGCGGCGCCAGCTTCGACAGGGTCACGGCGCGCACCTCGCGCTTGGTGATCTGGCCGTCGTTGTCGAAGAAGTGGTCGGGGATGCCGGCGGCGAGCGGCAGGACGCGGGCGGAGGCGTCGGCCACCACTTCGATCGCCACGGTGTTCAGGGGATCGAGGTCGGCGCGGTCGAAGTCGTTCGGCGTGGTGGCGTGGACGCGCTCGCGCTCACCGCCCATCGCCTCGAGCACGATCAGCCTGGAGCGACCCATGCCGTGGTCGCGCAGGTGCTCGGCGAGGCGGCCGGGCGTGGTGCCGTCCCAGGAGAGGACGAGGATGCGCCGGCCGGGCTGGAGATGCGGCACGATCTTCTCGAAGGCGCGGCCGTGGAGCGTGACCAGGGCGCAATCCTGCACCGCCCAGCCGACGCGCGCCGCCGCCATCGAGAAGGCCGATGGGGCAGGGATGGTGACGTAATCCGTCGGCGGCACGTGGCGGGCGAGGAGCGAGCCGACGCCGTAGGAGAAGGGATCGCCGGAGGCGAGCACCGCCACCGGGCGGCCACGCCGCGCCAGGATCGCCGGGAAGGCGTCGGTGAGCGGGGAGGGCCAAGCGAGCTTTTCGCCCTTCACGTCGCCGACGAGATCGAGATGGCGCTTGCCGCCGACCACCAGTTCGGCTTGATCGAGGAGCCGACGCGCGGCAGGAGAGAGGCCGTCGAGGCCGTCTTCGCCGAGGCCGAGGATGGCGAGCCACGGATGGGTGGCGGCCGGATCGATCATGGATGCTCTCCCGGGAGGGGTCATGCGGGTTCTGGTGCTGGGTGGTACCACGGAAGCGAGCCGTTTGGCCAAGGCGCTTTCGGCGCGGTCCGACATCGCCGCGACGCTGTCGCTCGCCGGCCGGACCGAGGCACCGGCGGCCCAGCCGATCCCGACGCGGATCGGCGGTTTCGGTGGCGTCGAGGGGCTGGCTCGATACCTCCGCGACGAGGCGATCGACGTCCTCGTCGACGCCACTCACCCGTTCGCGGCGCAGATCTCGAAGAACGCGGCGGAGGCGGCGCGGGCGACCGGCACGCCGATCGTCGCCTTCGTCCGCCCGCCGTGGACTCGAGAGGCGGGCGATCACTGGGTCGACGCCCCGGATCTCACGGCGGCGGCGCATGCGCTCGGCGAAGTGCCGCGCCGGGTGCTCCTCACCACCGGCCGTCTCGGCCTCGCCGCCTTCGAGGCGGCGCCGCAGCACCACTATCTGATCCGCACCATCGATCACCCCGGCGATCTGCCGGGCCTGCCCGATCACACGCTGCTGCTCGATCGCGGCCCCTTCGATCTCGCCGCCGAGCGCGACCTGATGGTGCGCGAGCGCATCGATGTGGTGGTCACCAAGAACTCCGGCGGCTCGGCGACCCGGCCGAAGATGGTGGCGGCACGCGAACTCGGTCTGCCGGTCGTGGTGGTGCAGCCGCCGTTACGCCCGGACGTGGCGCAGGTGCACGACGTCGAGGCGGTGATGGGGTTCATCGAGGCGGTGCGGGGGGCCTAGGGTGGGCGGCGTATGGTGCGGGATGTAGGGTGCAAAGAGCGTAGCGAATTGCACCGGCCGAGCCCGTTGGGGATGTCGGCGCACCCCGCGAAGGTTCGATGACGGCCGCGATGACGGATCGCCGTTGGCAGCGGCGCGCGTGACGTGGTCCGGGAACGCGGGACGGTGCAATTCGCTTCGCTCTTTGCACCCTACTTCGGTAACGGCTTCGAATAGATCTTGCGGAAGATCTCGTCGGCCTTCGTCCGGGCGGCGCGTTGTTTGTCGGGGGCGAGGTTCTGCCGGCAGTCGATCTCGACGTTGTCGTCGTCGGAGGCTTCGGCTTTCGGGTGCTTGGCGGCGACGATCACCAGCCGCCAGGCGCAGGCCGCGACATCGTCGATCGGCTCCACCCCGTCGCAGCCGTCGGTGTAGCACCAGGCGATGTTGCGCTGGTTCTGGTAGGTGCCGGCCATGGCGCGGGTCATCTCGTCGTCCCAGTGGGCGCGCTGGGCGTCGGTGACGACGTATTTCAGCCGCGGCAGGTGGGTGGCCAGTTCCTGCACCGGCTTGAACACCTGCGCCCGTCCGGGCGACGGCGTCAGGTCGCAGAGCGCGGCCGACGTCGGCGACAGGGCGGAGAAGCCGGGCTTGTCGCCGCCACCGATGAGGAAGTCGGCGCGGCGGTCCGGTTCGGCGAGGCCGGCGAGCGTCGTCGGCGACGAGCGCACCTTCATGGCGAGGGCGATGTGGACGCCCCAGCCGAGCCGGCGGATGGCGGTCGAGCGCTCGTCGGAGACGATCGCGGTGAGGCCCGAAACGTCGGCGGCATGGGTGGTGAAGAGCGCCGGACAGGCGCGGCGGAAGGTGTCGAGCGCCTTGTCGGCGAACTCGCGCGAGACCTTGTCGGTCTCCATGTCCACCGAGATCGCCGTCGGATCCGACGAACAGGCGGCGGCGGCGAGGACCGCCGCGAGGGCGAGCCCTCGACGGATCGAGGTCGCGAGCGGGCGAGGGGAGGGACGCGGCATCGGGCGCTCCGGTTCGGTTCGCCCGAGTGTGCCACGAAAATCGTCGGCGGAAGGTTATCGGATCCGCCGGATCTTCATCGCTCCCGCGGGGGGGGGGGGGGCGCCCCCCCCCCCCCGCCCGGGGACCCGCCCAACCAACCCCCCCGGGAAAGGCGGCTCCCGCCCCTCCGAGGGGGACGCGACCCTGAGCGG
>CALMYM010000027.1 GCA_937873675.1 uncultured Alphaproteobacteria bacterium
TGCGGGCGCTGCGCGGCATGTCGCGCAAGGTGCTGGCCGGCGTCTCCGGCATCTCCGAGCGCTACATCGCCCAGCTCGAGAGCGGCCAGGGCAACGTCTCGATCATGCTCCTGCGTCGCGTCGCCGAGGCGACCGGTGCGCCGATCGAGGACCTGATCGGGGCCGAGGGCGCCGACAATCCCGATTGGCTGGTGATCCGCGACCGGCTGCGCTCGGCGACACCCGACGTGGTGGCCGAGGTCAAGGCCCTGCTCGCCGGCGAACGGCCGAGCGGCCCCCGCGCCGTCCCCGAATCACGCATCGCCGTCGACCGGGTGGCGCTGATCGGCCTGCGCGGCGCCGGCAAATCGACGCTCGGACATCTGGCGGCCGAGCGCCTCGGCTGGCCCTTCGTCGAACTCAACAAGGAGATCGAGCGCGAGCACGGTTTCTCGATCACCGAGATCCTCAATCTCTACGGTCAGGACGGCTATCGCCGGCTGGAACGCGCCACGCTCGAGCGGCTGATCGCCCAGCCCGGGCCGATGTTGCTCGCCACCGGCGGCGGCATCGTCGGCGAGCCCGTGACCTTCGATCTGCTGTTGGCGTCGTTCTTCACCATCTGGGTGCGCACCTCGCCGGCCGAACACATGAGTCGGGTGCGCGAACAGGGCGACCTGCGGCCGATGGCCAACGACAAGGCGGCCATGGCCGAGCTCATCACCATCCTGTCGAGCCGCGAACCGCTCTACGCCCGTGCCCGCGCCCAGCTCGACACCTCCGGTGTCTCGGTCGAGGCGAGCGCCACCCGCCTGTTCTCGCTGATCCAGTCCTATTGCGCGGTCGGCTGCCCCTGGCAGTCGCGCAATCGCGGCACCAAGGGGTGAGCGAAACGCCCCCCGATCCCCAGGATTTCCGGGGCCACCCGCTCGCCGACCTGCTCGCCGCGCGCGGCCTCGGGCGTGACGAATCGCTGTGGGCGCTGCGCCTCACCCTCGACCCGCGCGACCGCTGTCCGGAACATCCCTCGCTCGAATCGCTCGTCGCCCATGGCCACGATCGCGCCTATTCGCGGATGCAGGAGGGGACCCGGCTCGGCTCCGGCCGGGCCATCCTGGTCTTCACCGGCGAGCCGGGCGGCCGCGCCCGCTTTCGTGGCTTCCGCCGCTATCTGGCCCGCCGGCCGGGCGTGGCGCCGGGTGATCTCGTCTACGATTACGACGTCCACGATCTCTTCCATGGCTTCATCGCCCGTTCGCACCGGCCGGTGTTCTACGACGCCCTCGATCTCCCCGGCCTCGACGACCAGATCGACCGACTGGTCGTCGACTGGCCGCGACCGGCGATGATCGCGTTGCGACCGGCCGGCCATTCGAACCTACGGGTCGTCGCGTTCGCTACATGAACAATACTGCATCATCGGGTTGACCAGATTTAGATATGAAATAAAGTTCATCTCGTCGGGAGAGGCGCGGGGGCAGAGACCCCGGATCCAACGATCGCGCCGAACGCTCACCTCGGGAGGGAACCGCCCCATGTCGTCGACCAGACGCGAATTTCTGTCCACCGCGCTCGCCGCCGGTACCGTGACGCTCGCCGCGCCCTTCGTGCGCACCGCGCGGGCCGCGTCCGGTCCGCTCAAGATCGGCCTGCTTCTGCCCTCCAGCGGCACCTTCGCGCCGCTCGGCGAGGCGATCGCGCGCGCCGCCAAGCTCTATGTCGCCGGCAAGGGGGGCTCGCTCGCCGGTCGCGAGATCACTTTCGTCGCCCTCGACGACGAATCGGCGCCCCCCAAGGCGACCGAGCTGACCAACAAGCTGGTGTTCGGTGAGAACGTCGACGTGCTGATGGGCACCGTGCATTCGGGCGTCGCCGCCGCGATGGTCAAGATCGCCCGCGAGGCCGGGGTCACCACCCTGGTGCCCAACGCCGGCGCCGACGCCATCACCCGCGCCATGTGCGCCCCCAACATCTTCCGCACCTCCTTCGCCAACGGCCAGATCGGCTTCGCCACCGGACAGGCGATGCTCGCCGCCGGCATCAAGGAGGCGGTCACCTGCACCTGGCGCTATGCGGCGGGCGAGGAGATGGTGAAGGGCTTCAAGGAGGCCTTCGAGGCCGGCGGCGGCAAGGTCACCAAGGACATCGCCCTGCCGTTCCCCGACGTCGAGTTCCAGTCGGCGCTGGCCGAGATCGCCGCGGCCAAGCCCCAGGCGGTCTACTCGTTCTTCGCCGGTGGTGGCGCCGCCAAGTTCATCAAGGACTACGCGGCCGCCGGTCTCGCCGGTTCGGTGCCGCTGTGGGGTCCGGGCTTCCTCACCGACGGCGTCGAGAAGGCGGTGGGCGCAGCCGGCGACGGCATCCGCACCGTGCTGCACTACGCCGACGGCCTCGACAATCCCGAGAACAAGGCCTTCATCGCCGCCTTCCAGGCCGCCCACGGCATCGCCCCGGACGTCTATGCGGTGCAGGGCTGGGACGCCATGCAGGTGCTCGACATCGGCCTCAAGGCGGTCGGTGGCGACAACGCCAAGAAGGACGCGATGCACGCCGCCATGGCGGCGGCGAAGTTCGCTTCGCCCCGCGGCCCCTTCGAGTTCTCGGCCTCGCGCAATCCCAAGCAGAACTTCTATGCGCGCGAACTGAAGGACGGAAAGAACCGGATGACCGGTGTGGCGGCGGCGATGCTCGCCGACAGCGGCAAGGGTTGCCGCGCCTGAGGCGTCGCCTCTTCTCCATCTCGAGCCGGAGATCGCGGGCCCTGGCGCCCGCGATCCCTTCGACCGTGATTCATCGGAACCAGGCGCGCCATGGACCTCGTCCTCGTCCAGATCTTCAACGGCATCCAGTACGGCTTTCTGATCTTCCTGGCGGCGAGCGGGCTGACGCTCGTCTTCGGCATCCTCGGCGTGATCAATCTGGCGCACGGATCGTTCTACATGCTCGGCGCCTACATGGCGCTGACGCTGACCCAGCTGACCGGCGACGTCTTTCTCGCCGTGGCGCTCGGCATTCCGCTCGCGGTCGCCTTCGGGGCGGTGATCGAATGGGCCTTCGTGCGCCATCTCTACGCCCGTGACCACCTGCAACAGGTGCTGCTCACCTTCGCCCTGATCCTCATCTTCAACGAGGTGCAGCGCATCGGTTGGGGCTCCTATCCCCATTCGGTGCCGATCCCGTCCTATCTCTCCGGGTCGATCCGCCTCACCGACACGCTCGCCTATCCGATCTACCGCCTGGCGCTCACCGCCATCTGCGCGGCGCTGGCCGCCGCGATGTTCCTGGTGATCCAGAAGACGAAGATCGGGCGGCTGATCCGCGCCGGCGAATCGAACCGCGAGATGACCGAGCTGCTCGGCTTCGACTCGCGCCTCCTCTACCGCGTCGTCTTCGCCGCCGGCACGGCGCTCGCCGCCCTCGCCGGCATGCTCGCCGCACCGGTGGAGAGCGTCTATCCCGGCATCGGCGAACGCATCCTGATCATCTCCTTCGTCGTCGTCGTCATCGGCGGCATCGGTGCGATCAAGGGCGCCTTCCTCGGCTCGGTGGTGATCGGGGTGGCCGATGCGCTCGGCAAGGTCTCCCTCCCGGGCCTCGCCGGCGTCGTCGTCTATGCCATGATGGCGGCGGTGCTCGTCGCCCGGCCCGGCGGTCTCTTCGGGAGGATGGTCCGATGATCCGTCTTCCCTCGTGGCCGGTGCTGCTGCTGCTCGTCGTGGCGGTCGCCGTCTTCGCGGCGCTGCCTTGGATGGCCGGCCTCTACACGGTGAAATTCGCCACCCGCATCCTCGCCATCGCCATCTTCGTCATGAGCCTCGACATCCTGATCGGCGTCACCGGTCTCGTCGGCTTCGGCCATGCCGCCTTCTTCGGCCTCGGCGCCTATGCGGTGTGGTTCGTCACGCCCGCCGACGACGGCGCGAACCTCCTGGTGGCGCTCGCCGCGGCGAGCGGGCTCGCCGGTCTCGGCGCCGCGGTGATCGGCTTCTTCGCGGTGAGGACGCGCGGTTTCTACTTCATCATGGTGACGCTCGCCGCCTCGCAGATGATGTTCGCGCTGTTCCACGACACGCGCATCGCCGGCGGCTCCGACGGCGCTTCGATCGACGTGAAGCCCTATCTCGAGATCGCCGGCCGCACCGTCCTCGATTTCCAGAACCGCAACACGCTCCTGTGGTTCGCGCTCGCCGGCCTCGTCGCGGCCTATGCCCTGGTGCTTCTGCTGGTGCGCTCGCGCTTCGGCCGGGTGTTGCAGGGGCTCGCCGCCAACGAGACGCGGATGAATGCCCTCGGCTTCGACGGGCAGCGCTACAAGTGGGCCGCCTTCGTCGTCGCCGGCACGCTCGCCGGCTTCGCCGGGGCGCTCTTCGCCTCGATCGACGGCTTCGTGCCGCCCGAGATCCTCGGCTGGCGCGAGTCCGGCCTCGCCATCATGATGGTGGTGCTCGGCGGCGTCGGCACGCTGTGGGGCTCGATCCTCGGCGCGGTCGTCTATTCGCTCGCCGAGGAGGTGTTGAAGAGCGGCCACTGGGTCGGCCCCGTGGTGTCGGAACACTGGCCGATCGCCATGGGCGTGTTCCTCATCGCCGCCGTCCTCGGTGCACCGAAGGGGCTCGCCGGGCTCTTCCCCGCGCGCCCCTCCCGGCCGTGGCGGGCACCCGCCGACGCCGGTCATGCCGAAGCCGCGTCCTCGACGCCGGCGCCGGAGCTCGAGGTGAAGGGCCTCAGCCGCTCCTTCGGCGGTCTCACGGCGGTCTCGGAGGTGAGCGTCGCCTTCGCCCCCAACCTCATCCATGCGGTGATCGGACCGAACGGCGCCGGCAAGACCACCTTCACCAACCTGATCACCGGGGCGCTGCCCGTCTCGGCCGGCACCATCCGCCTCGACGGCGCCGACATCACCGGTCTCTCCGCCGCCGCCAAGGCCCGTCGCGGCATCGGTCGCTCGTTCCAGCGCACCAACATCCTCGGCAAGATGACGGTCGCCGAGAACTGCGCCGTCGCCGCCCAGGCGCGCGGTGCGGCCGGGGCGAGCCGGACGGAGGAGGAGAGGGCGGTCGCCGATGCGCTCGCCGCCGTCGGCCTCGTCGATCGCGCCGATCGCGTCGCCACCTCGCTCTCCCACGGCGAGCAGCGGCAGCTCGAGATCGGCAT
>CALMYM010000028.1 GCA_937873675.1 uncultured Alphaproteobacteria bacterium
TTCCGGCAGGTGATCGGCGATGCGCGCCCGCAGGCGACCGACCCCGAGCGGTGAGCGCCGCCCCTCTCCGCGCCGCCCCTCCCCCCACGCCTGCCCCACCCGTGCCGCATCCCTGCTATAGTCGGGCGGAACGAACAGAGAATCATCGCCCGCGGGCGAGGCGGACCACACATTCACGCATGACCAACGGTTTCGACTGGGACGACGACGACTGCCCGATCCCGCTGCCCGGCGCGCGCGCCGGTGCGGCCCGTGAACCCGCGCCGCCGCATCCCGGCCGCGCGCCCCTCGACGCGCCCTCGCCGCGCCCCGGCGGCATAGCCGGCCGCGCGTCCATGGACGCGCCCTCCCCCAGACCGGGCGGCATAGCCGCCCGCGCGTCCATGGACGCGCCCTCGCCCAGACCGGGCGGCATCGCAGCCCGCGCCGCCGCCGCCAACGCCCCCGCCCATCGGCCGGATTTCTTCCGCGGCCTCAACGACGAGCAGCGCCGCGCCATCGAGGCGACCGAAGGTCCCGTGCTGGTGCTCGCCGGCGCCGGCACCGGCAAGACGCGGGTGCTGACCACCCGCATCGCCCACATTCTCTCGATGGGCCTCGCACGGCCCGGCGAAATCCTCGCCGTCACCTTCACCAACAAGGCGGCGCGCGAGATGAAGGAGCGCATCGGCCGGCTCGTCGGCGAGCGGGTCGAGGGCATGCCCTGGCTCGGCACCTTCCACGCCATCGGCACGCGGATCCTGCGCCGTCACGCCGAACTGGTGGGGCTGCGCTCCGACTTCACCATCCTCGACATGGACGACCAGCTCCGGCTGATCAAACAGATCATCCAGGCCGAGGGCATCGACGAGAAGCGCTGGCCGGCCCGCCAGTTCGCCGCCTTCATCGACGGTTGGAAGAACAAGGGCCTCGGCCCGAACGAGGTGCCGCCGCTGGAAGGCCGGGCCTTCGCCAACGGCAAGGGCGGCGAGCTCTACCGCGCCTATCAGAACCGCCTGCTGACGCTCAACGCCTGCGACTTCGGCGATCTGCTCAACCACGTCATCCGCATCTGGAAGACGCATCCCGACGTGCTCGCCGATTGGCAGCGCCGCTTCCGCTACATCCTCGTCGACGAGTATCAGGACACCAACGTCGCCCAGTACATCTGGCTGCGGCTGCTCGCGGTCGGCACCAAGAACGTCTGCTGCGTCGGCGACGACGACCAGTCGATCTACGGCTGGCGCGGCGCCGAGGTCGACAACATCCTGCGCTTCGAGCACGATTTCCCAGGCGCCCTGGTGATCCGCCTCGAGCGCAACTATCGCTCGACCACCCACATCCTCGCCGCCGCCTCCCACCTCATCGCCCACAACGAGGGCCGGCTCGGCAAGACGCTGTTCACCGAGGAGAACCACGACGACGCCGACAAGGTGCTGGTCGCCAACGCCTGGGACAGTGAGGAGGAGGCCCGCTCGATCGGCGACGAGATCGAGAGCCTGCAGCGCAAGGGCCATGCCCTCAACGAGATCGCCATCCTGGTGCGCGCCTCGTTCCAGATGCGCGAGTTCGAAGACCGCTTCGTCACGCTCGGCCTGCCCTACCGGGTCATCGGCGGCCCGCGCTTCTACGAGCGCATGGAGATCCGCGACGCGCTCGCCTATTTCCGCGTCGTCTCGCAGCCGGCCGACGATCTCGCCTTCGAGCGCATCGTCAACACGCCGAAGCGGGGCCTCGGCGACGCCACCCTGCAGCAGGTCCACGCGCTCGCCCGCCTCCAGGGCGTGCCGCTCACCGAGGCCTCGCGCCGCATCGTCGAGACCGAGGAGCTGAAGCCCAAGGCGCGCACCACGCTGAAGGGCCTCGTCCAGAGCTTCGAGCGCTGGCGCGGCCAACTCGACGCGCTCCCCCACACCGAACTCGCCGGCCTGATCCTCGACGAGTCCGGCTACACCGAAATGTGGCAGAACGACAAATCGGCCGAAGCGCCGGGGCGGCTCGAAAACCTGAAGGAACTCCTCAAGGCGATGGAGGACTACGAGAGCCTCCCCGCCTTCCTCGAGCACGTCTCCCTGGTGATGGACACCGAGAACGACGCCTCGCTCGACGCCGTCAATCTGATGACGCTGCACTCGGCCAAGGGCCTCGAGTTCGAGACGGTTTTTCTCCCCGGCTGGGAAGAGGGCCTCTTCCCCCACCAGCGCGCCCTCGACGAAGGCGGCCGCGCCGGCCTCGAGGAGGAGCGGCGGCTGGCCTATGTCGGCATCACCCGCGCCAAGAAGCGGGCGCTGATCTGGTTCGCCACCAACCGCCGCATCCACGGCTCGTGGCAATCGTCGATCCCCTCGCGCTTCCTCGACGAACTGCCCGAGCCGCATGTCGAGATCCGCCAGTCGGGCTCGAGCTACGGCGGCTACGGCCGCTCGCGCTTCGATCAGGTCGAACCCTTCGGCTCGACCTATTCGACGCCGGGCTGGCAGCGCGCCCAGGCGCAGAAGGCCGGCCGCACGGTCGGCGGCTAGGGCAGCCAGGCCGCCGACTAGGACCAGACCGCCGAGACCCGCGCCGGCACCGACCAGGGCTGGAGCGGGGCAGGGCGCGGTCGCTTCGGCGAGGCCCAGGGCCGCAACGGGCCGGGCGGGTTCTCCGACGGAGGACGCGGCGAGTTCCAGCGCGGCGACTGGTCGGGCGGCGGATCACGCGGCGGCGGCTTCTCCGGCCGCGGCGACCGTGGCGACTGGTCCTCCGGCCGCGGCGAGCGCGGGCCGATGCGCGACCGTTGGGGCAACCCGATCCACGACAAGAAGGTCAAGGTGATCGAAGGCGCCCTCATCGCCAAATCGATCGCCACCGCCGAACCCAACTACGCCGTCGGCGACCGCGTCTTCCACCAGAAGTTCGGCAACGGCACGGTCGCCGAAGTCGACGGCGAGAAGCTGACGATCGACTTCGATCGAGCGGGACGGAAGCGGGTGTTGGACGGGTTCGTGACGATGGCGGGGTGAGGCACGGTCCGGTCGCCCGCGAAAAGGGCCGCTCTCGACCCGAAGCGAACGTTTGTCTTATTCGATCGGAATGGCGATGTAGCGCCCGATGGCCGCGGCTACTGCAGCCTAAAGTGCCCGTATAAGCTGCCGTCTGTTCAATCGGTCTCCCCCTGCCGCCGGACCTCCGCCAGCGACTACCTCACCCTATTCGGCCACCCGTTCGTGCTCATCGCCAGCGCCCTACGTACAACGCTAGGTTAGAAACGACGCTACAGCATTTCAATTAAGACTGATTCTGAGAAAGCACAGGTGACCACCCCAATTTTGCCAAATCACTCACCCGACACCAATTTCCCGGAGTTTTGATAAAGATGAAGTCACCCAATGCAGCATCCGTACTCGATCAACTAATGACGCAGCCCCCTATTCCGCTCGCACAATTAAACGGCGAAAGCGGTATCTATGCCTTGGAGGACGAATGCGGCGTGGTTCGCTACATTGGCGAAACAGCTGGCTCCTTTTTCGATCGCATATACAAACGGCACGTCGCGGGTGACGACAACAGTCACAAGTATAGCAACATTTTCAATGCCGGTCGGCTTTGGCACCCCAGCAGTCGTGATGTAAGCGCTGTAAAGCGCTCAATCACAAGCCCGTCGGACGGCAAACTGGCGAAAAAAATCAGGAATCGCTTTGCGCGCAGCAAATGTCATGCTCGGATCGTGCATTTCCCTGTGGTGAGTAAGGCGGAATTAAAGCTTCTCGAAAGCAGGATCTTGGCCATCACCCCGGCTGAGAACAAATTGTGGAACGATAGCCGTCAACTCCGATCATATGAACCTAGCGGACTAGATGAATTCCTAGAGTCACTGGCGCTGCCAGCTTCCGATCTGCAGGCACTGTATAGGCAGGGAGACCGTTGGAAATCGTTGTCTTCCGAAAACCGCCTCGTGGTCCGATCGTAATCGACCACATTCGGCGCAAAGAGGCCGGCATCCTGAAGCAGCCTTCAGCCACTCCCCCCCCCCCAGACGCAAAAAACCCCGGCGAGGAGGCGTTTCCCTCCCATCCGGGGCTTCCTGCGGTTCGCCGTCCTCGATCGTTTCGCCCGCCAGTACATCCGTGGTCGGCCCGAAGATCGGGGAGGCTTCCTGAGACGCGCTCCGCTCGTGCAGTGCGGCCTCGATGAAACTGATTGAATACCCATATCGTGAAGAAAGTATGAACGTGGCGTGGCGGCGATGTGATCACATCCTCCCGACGCGACAGCGCGCGCGCGCCGTGCTATCCCCCCGCCCATGCCGACCCATGTCTATCGCCTGACGACCACCCGCTCGCTCGCCACCCGCATCGCCGATGCGCTGGGGGAAGGCGACATCGTCTTCGCCTTCGCCGACGCCGCCGGCGCCTTCGACCACGGCGACGGCACCTGGGGCGTCGAGGCCTTCTTCCCCGAAGCGCTCGACGAGACCGATCTCGCCGAGACGCTGGCCGACGCCGCCGAGACGGACGGCATCGCCACGCGCGAAGCGGCACTCGCCACGCTCGCCCGCGCCACGCTGAAGCCGCTCGACGGCGCCGACTGGGCGGCCATCGGCCTCGACGAGCTGCCGCCGATCCGCGCCGGCCGCTTCCGCGTCTTCGGCGAGCACAATCGCCCGGCGGAGCTGCGCCGCGAGGACGTCTTGATCGAAGCATCGAGCGCCTTCGGTTCCGGCGACCACGCCTCGACCCAGCTGTCGCTCGCCGGCCTCGACGAGATCCTGAAACACGCCCGCCCGACGAACGTCCTCGACCTCGGCACCGGCACCGGCATCCTCGGCCTCGCCCTGTCGCGCCTCGCCCCGACGACGCCGGTTCTCGCCCCCCCCACCGCCCCCCGCGCGGTGGCGACCGCCGAGCGCAATCGCCGCCTCAACGGGATCGATCGGTCGTTCCGCCCGCTCGTCGCCGACGGCCTCGGCGACGTGCGGCTCCGCGCCCGCGCCCCGTTCGATCTGGTGCTCGCCAACATCCTGCCCGACCCGCTCTGCGCCATGGCCGGCGCGGTGGTGTCGGCGATGGCGCCGGGCGGCTTCCTCGTCGTCGCTGGCTTACGCATCGGCGAGCAGGCGCGGCTCGAACACGCCTATCGGTCCCGGGGCTTGCGCGTCGTCTCCCGCCGCTCGATCAGGGAATGGGCCTCTCTGACCTGCCAGAAGCCCTGAGGAGAAATCCATGCCCGCCGTCCAGGTCCGCCTCGTCGCCGAGGGTCCCGAATCCGAACGCCTCGAGCGCCTGCTCGGCGAGGCCTTCGAGGTCGAGGGCTATCCCGTCACCCGCGAGGAGACGGTGCCCTATTCGGAAGTGTGGTCGGTCGACGTGCTGGTCTTCGACGCCGAGAGCGAGGAGGCCGCCGCCGAGCTGGTCCGCGACGCCCTCGGCGCCGACGCCTTCGGCGCGGAGCTCACCACCGCGGTGCTCGATCTCGACGCCAACTGGATCGCCATGAGCGAGGAGATCCGCCATCCGGTCGAGGCCGGGCGCTTCTTCGTCCACGGCTCGCACGACCGCCATCGCCGCCCGCCCTCGGGCGTTTCGATCGAGATCGACGCCGAAATGGCCTTCGGCACCGGCCACCACGCCACCACCTGGTGCTGCCTGATGGCCCTCGACCGGCTCCTCAAGTCGAAGCGCTTCGAACGCCCGCTCGACCTCGGCACCGGCACCGGCGTGCTGGCGATCGCGCTCGCCCGCGTCCTCCACGTGCCGGTTCTCGCCACCGACATCGACCGCGTCGCCGTCGACATCTCGATCCGCAACGCGGCGCTGAACCGGGTGGCGGCGGACTTCCGCGGCATCGTCGCCGACGGCATGACCTCGGAGGTCATCGCCCGCGAGGGGCCTTACGACCTCGTCGTCGCCAACATCCTGGCGCGCCCGCTGACCAGGCTCGCCTATCCCATCGCCGCCCAGCTGGCGCGGCGCTCGACGGTGGTGCTCTCCGGTCTGCGCACGGTCGAGCGACAGCTGGTGCTCTCCGCCTATTTCGCCCAGGGCCTGCGCCTCGCCTTCGAGGTCGAGCGCGACGGCTGGCTGGCGCTGGTGCTGGAGACGGGCGATCGCTGAATCGCTCGCACGATCCGTTCACCCTGCCTCCACAATTCCGTCCGTCCTTGCGCCCGATCAAGGACGGATGACCCTTTCGGGTGTCTCATATTCTTCGTGGATCGCAAGATCAGGGGAGTGAGACGATGCCCCGTATGAAGATCGCCAACGGAACCTGGATCCTGGTCGGTGACGGCCGGAAGGCCTTGTTCCTTCGCAACGATGGTCTGGCCGAGCAACCCAATCTCCACTGCATCGCCACGCGCGAGCAGGAGAATCCCGCGACCCGCGAACAGGGTACGGACGCTCCGGGTCGGACCTTCGCCAACTTCGGCGAACGGCGTTCTTCGGTGGAGAATACCGATTGGCACGAAGAGGAAGCGCGCCGCTTCGCCGCCGGCATCGCAGCCGAGCTGAACAGCGCCGCGCACGAGGGCCGTTACGAGCACCTCATTCTCGTCGCCCCACCGAAGATCCTCGCCGAACTGCGTCAGGATCTGAGTAAGGAAGCGAAGGCCCGTGTCACCGCCGAGCTCGACAAGGATCTCGTGCGCCACACCATCGCCGACATCGAGACGATTCTTCTCGCCGCGGGCTAGGACGTATCCGGGCCGGCCGGTCCCCGATCCACACGGCCGCCGCCCGCCGATGATCGCATGAGGAACTTTCGAACAACGGGGAGCACCTCGGGTGCTCCCCGTTGTCACGTGGCCGCGAAGCGCTACAGTCGGCCACATGTTCCAGAGCTTCGACACCCATGCCGACCCCACCGTCGGCGCCCCCCGCACCGCTCTTCTGCGCGCCGAACTCGCCCGCCTCGGGCTGACCGGGTTCCTGGTCCCGCGCGCCGACGAGTTCCAGTCCGAATACGTCGCACCGAGCGCCGAGCGCCTGCGCTGGCTGACCGGCTTCTCCGGTTCGGCCGGCGCCGCGATCGTCCTGGCCGAGAAGGCGGTGATTCTGGTCGACGGGCGCTATCGCCTGCAGGTCGGGGAAGAGGTCGACACCCCCGTCTGCGCCCCGGGCGAAATCGTCGCCCCCCCGCCGCACGTCTGGCTGAAGGCCGAGGTCACCGCCGGCGACCGCATCGGCTACGACCCCTGGCTCCACACGGTCGCCGGCGTCCGCCGCCTGCGCGAGGCGGTCGAGGCGGCGGGCGGCGAACTCGTCCCCGTCGAACCCAATCCCCTCGACACCGTCTGGAGCGACCGCCCGGCCCCGCCGGCCGGCCCGCTCGTCGTCCACCCGACCGCCGTCGCCGGCGAGGAGGTGACGGAGAAATTCGCCCGCATCACCCCGGCGATCACCGCGGCGAACGCCGAACATCTGCTCCTCGTCCAACCGGATTCGATCGCCTGGATCTTCAACATCCGCGGCCGCGACATCCCCCACAATCCGGTGCCGCTCGCCCATGCGTTGGTGCCGCGCGAGGGCCGCGCCATCCTCTTCGTCGCGCCGGAGAAACTCTCCGACGCGGTCGCCACCCATCTCGCTCCGTACTGCGATCTCGCCTCACCGGCCGAACTGCTGCCGACTCTCGCCCGCCTCGGCGAGATGAAGGCGAAGGTGCTCTTCGATCCGGCCTGGACCTCGGAGATCCTCGCCCGCCGTCTGGCGGAAGCCGGCGCGACGCTGGTCGAGGGCGACGATCCGATCACCCTGCCCAAGGCGCGCAAGAACGACACCGAGATCGCCGGTGCCCGCGCCGCGCACATCCGCGACGGCGTCGCCATGGTGCGCTTCCTCGCCTGGTTCGACGCCGAGGGCCACACCACCGACGAAATCACCTGCTGCGAGAAGCTCGAGGGCTTCCGCGCCGCCACCGGCGAACTGCTCGACCTCTCCTTCCCGACCATCTCGGGATCCGGCCCGAACGGCGCCATCGTTCATTATCACTCCAGCCGGACGACCAATCCGCCCATCGATCGCGACTGTCCCTTCCTCCTCGACAGCGGCGCCCAGTATCGCGACGGCACCACCGACATCACCCGCACCATCGCCGTCGGCACGCCTGATGCCGCGATGAAGCGCGCCTTCACCCTGGTGCTGAAGGGCCACATCGCCATCGCCACCGCCCGCTTCCCCGTCGGCACCCCCGGCTCGGCGCTCGACACGCTCGCCCGCATCGCCCTGTGGAAGGCCGGCCTCGACTACGATCACGGCACCGGCCACGGAGTGGGCAGCCACATGTCGGTGCACGAGGGCCCGCAGCGCATCTCCAAGACCGGCGCGGTGGCGCTCGAGCCCGGCATGATCCTGTCGAACGAGCCCGGCTACTACGCCACCGGCGCCTACGGCATCCGCATCGAGAACCTCGAGCTGGTCCACGAGGCCCGCACGGTCGAGGGCGGCGAACGGCCGATGCTCGGCTTCGAGACGCTGACCCTGGTGCCGATCGACACCCGCCTGATCGATGCCTCGCTCATGAGCCGCGACGATCTGCGCTGGATCGACGCCTACCATGCCCGCGTCGAGACCGTGATCGGCCCGCTGCTCGACGCCGAGACCCGTGCCTGGCTCACCCGCGCCTGCGCCCCTCTCGAACGCGCCACGTCCTGACCGCAACCGCCCTTACGCAAAGGTGCCTCGATGAGCGAATTCGTCCTGACCTGCTTCGGCGAGAGCGGCAACTCCTACAAGGCGGCGCTGATGCTGGAATTGTCCGGCTGCGACTGGTCGCCGAAGTGGATCCCCTTCTTCGACGGCGCGACCCGGGCGCCGGACTGGCGCGAGAACGTCAACGAGATGGGCGAGGCGCCGGTGCTCGAGCACGGCGACCTGACGCTCACCCAATCGGGCGTCATCCTCGACTACCTCGCCGAGGTGACGGGCAAGTTCGGCGGCGCGACGCCGGCCGAGAAACGCGAGATCTGGCGCTGGATCCTCTTCGACAATCACAAGTTCACCAGCTATTTCGCCACCCTGCGCTTCCTCGTCGGCATCAAGAAGTTCCCCGAGACGGCGGCGACCGAGTTCCTGCGCGGCCGCGTCGTCGACGCCTACAAGGTGGTGGAGAAGCATCTCCAGACCCGCGACTTCATGGTCGCCGACCGCCCGACCATCGCCGACTTCTCGCTCGCCGGTTACGTCTACTACACCGAGGAGACCGGCCTCGACCGCTGGGACAAGTTCCCGGCGATCAAGGCCTGGGCCGACCGCATCGCGGCGCTGCCGGGATGGAAGGCGCCGTATGACCTGATGCCGACCGCCCCGACCGCCTGATCGGCCGCGTTCGCATCGCGAATTCGGAAAATTCGCCACCCTGAGACGTGGCCAAGGGCACCTCACCGCGCTAGATGGACGACGTTCCACGAGGGCCGTCCCCGTACGCTCGTCGAGCGGCGGGACCGGCGAGCGAGGCATCGCGGCCGTTCCGCAGGAATCCACCGATCGACGACTGCGGAGCCGAAGAGCTCGAAACCGAGGGCGCGATGTCTCGAACCGAAGTCCCGATCGACGTCGCCCATCCGGGTCCGGCGCACTCCGGCAATGCCGATGTCCTCCGCCTCTCCATCGCCCAGGCGCTGGCCGGCGCCAACGCCGCGGTCGTCTACGCCACCGGCGCCATCGTCGGCAACGTGCTCGCCCCGCACGCGACGCTCGCCACCCTGCCGATCTCGATCTTCGTCGTCGGCATGGCCACCTGCACCCTGCCGGCCGGCGCCATCGCCCACCGTCACGGCCGCCGCGCCGCCTTCCTGGCCGGCACCGGCGCCGGCGTCGTCGCCGGCCTTCTCGCCGCGCTCGCCTCGGTGATGGGGTCGTTCTGGCTGTTCTGCGTCGCCACCTTCTTCGGCGGTGCCTATGCCGCGGTCGTGCTGTCGTTCCGCTTCGCCGCCGCCGATTGCGTGCCGGCCGAGGGCCGCGCCCGCGCCATGTCGCTGGTCATGGCCGGCGGCGTCTTCGCCGGCGTCATCGGCCCGCAGCTCGTTACCTACACGATGAACCTGTGGCAGCCCTACCTCTTCGCCGCGACCTATGTGGCGCAGGCCGCGGTCGCCGCCGTGTCGGCCCTCGTCCTCGCCGGCGTTCAGTGGCCCAAGCCGAGCAGGGCGGAGGCCGCCGGGGGCCGGCCGCTGTGGGAGATCGCCCGCCAGTCGCGCTTCGTCACCGCCGTCGTCTGCGGCGTCGTCTCCTATCTCTTGATGAACTTCCTGATGACCGCCGCGCCGCTCGCCATGCGCATGTGCGGCCTGTCGCAGGAGGATTCGAACCTCGGCCTGCAGTGGCACATCATCGCCATGTACGCGCCCGGCTTCTTCACCGGAACGCTGATCACCCGCTTCGGCGCGCCGCGGATCATCGCCGTCGGTCTGGCGCTGATCGCCGTCTCGGCCGGCATCGGCCTGCTCGGCGTCGACGTCGCCCACTTCTGGGCGACGCTGATCCTGCTCGGCATCGGCTGGAACTTCGGCTTCGTCGGCGCTTCGGCCCTCGTCCTCGAGTGCCATCGCCCGGAGGAGCGCACCCGCGTCCAGTCGCTGAACGACTTCCTGGTTTTCGGCACGATGGCCGTCGGCTCCTTCGCCTCGGGCAGCCTGCTGACCTCGGCCGGCTGGAGCACCGTCCTGATGGTCTCCTTCGCCCCCCTCACCCTGGCGGTCCTGACCCTCGTCGCGATGATGTCGTCGAAGGCCCGCCGCGCCGCGGCGTGAGGGCCTCTCGCGCCTCCGCGAGCGCCCCTTGAAGTCGGCGTCGCGCCACCCGATCTGAGATCGAGTTCCCGGTCCGGGCCCCTCTGGCGAGCGTCGTCCGGCGCGCTCGCGATGTCGGACCTCTTCGTCTCGGAGAGGCCGGCATCACGGGTGGATCATGGAAGCGGGCTTCTTCTTCGTCGATTGGCTGGGCAAGCCGATCTGGGTCTGGGCGACCTTCCTCGGCATCGTCGTTTCGTTGCTCGCACTCGATCTCGGTGTCCTGCACCGGGAGAGCCGCGACATCGGCGTCCGCGAGAGCCTCGCCATGAGCGCCCTCTACATCGGCCTCGGCCTCGCCTTCGGCGGCTGGGTCTGGTGGTACTTCGGGGCCGAGCCGGGCATGAACTACCTCACCGGCTTCGCCCTCGAGAAGGCGCTGGCGATGGACAACGTCTTCGTCATCGCCATGATCTTCGGCTTCTTCGCCGTGCCCCGCCGCCACCAGCACCGGGTGCTGTTCTGGGGCATCCTCGGCGTCATCGTCCTGCGCGCCCTGATGATCGGCGTCGGCGCGGCGATGGTCGAGCACTTCTCCTGGATCCTCCACGTCTTCGCCGTCTTTCTGATCGCCACCGGCGTGAAGATGCTCTTCGTCTCCGAGCGCCCGACCGACCTCGCCGGAAATCCGGTCGTCGCCTTCCTGCGTCGGCGCTTCGACGTGACCGACGAACTCCACGGCGAACGGTTCCTCGTCCGCCTTCCCCATCCCGCGACCGGTCGGCCGACCTGGTTCGCGACGCCGCTGCTGCTGGCGTTGGTGCTGATCGAACTCGCCGACATCGTCTTCGCCGTCGACTCGGTGCCGGCGATCTTCGCCATCACCACCGACCCGTTCATCGTCTACACCTCGAACGTCTTCGCCATTCTCGGTCTCCGGGCGCTCTATTTCGCCCTAGCCGCCATGGTGAGTCGCTTCCACCTGCTGAAATATGCGCTGGCCGCGATCCTGATCTTCATCGGCTCGAAGATCTTCGTCGCCGATCTCCTCGGCCTCGGCAAGATCCCGCCCGCCGTCTCGCTCGCCGTCACCTTCGGCCTGCTGACCGCCGGCGTCGTCTGGAGCCTGCTGCGGACGCGTCCTGAGATCGAACGGGGCGTCGTCGCCGAATGACGGCGTCCCCGCTCACCCCTCCGGCAGAGCTCGCGACTTCCGGTCCTCGCCGATCGCCACGAAGGTGAAGACGGCGCTCGTCACCTTCTCCATGGCGTCGGTCTCGCGCGGCCGGCGCCACGCTTCGATGAGGATCTTCACCGAGGTGCGCCCGGTGCCGACGATCGTGCCGTAGAAACTCACCTCGTCGCCGACCAGCACCGGCCGGTGGAAGGCCATCGCCTCCACCGCCACCGTCGCGGCACGGCCGCGCGCCCGGCGCGTCGCCACGTTGCCGGCGGCGAGGTCCATGTGCGCCATCAGCCAGCCGCCGAAGATGTCGCCGGCCGGATTGGTGTCGCCCGGCATGGCGATGGTGCGGATGACGGGCGAGGATTCCGGCGGGTGTTCGAAGGCGGACACGGATGAATCCTCGATGGACGGGTTCGCGACCTCGGACCGGAGGCCGAAGGCGCAGACGCACCCGGCCTCCGAAGGCACGCGAATGTCTCATCCGCATCGGAGGCACGAGAAATGCGCGCCGGGAACACCATCGGCCATCTTCGATGGTCGACGGCATCATCCCCGCTCGAGCGGATCGATCCAATGGCGACGCAACGTCGCGCAGGTCGACGATTCCCACATGCCGCGATCGACGGCGGGACGCGCCGGACGGCGGAAGGCGCGGCGGGCGACTTCGAGGAGACGGATCATGGGAGGCTCCATCGTTCGGGTATCCGGGGCTCCGGCCCGGCCTCGACGCTCCTCGCCCGAGCGGGCTCGTGGCGGCCCGCCTCATTCCGACCGGTTCTCCGGTTCGAA
>CALMYM010000029.1 GCA_937873675.1 uncultured Alphaproteobacteria bacterium
TGGTTCGGGGTTCCGCTACCACTGGAAAGGCCGAGTGATGTCGAAGTTCCTGCGCTTGGCGCTGATCGCGGCCCTGACCGTCCCCGCAGCCGGCTGCTCGTCCACCGACGACATCCAGGACGCCATCTCGGCGATCAACCCCTTCGGCGAATCGAAGAAGCCACTGCCGGGTGAACGCCAGCCGGTGATGGCCGACCTCAGCCCCGGCCAGCTGGCCAAGAACAAGCCGGTGGTGATCCCCGGTCCGCATGCGGTCTCCACCTGGGGCGGCGTCGGCGGTCCGGCCGGCAACGCCGCCGGCCACGTCGCTCTCGACGGGTCCGGCACCTCGCGTGTCTGGTCGACCCGAGCCGCCGACACCGGAACCGGCGGCATGCTGCGCGGCGACGTCCGCGCCTTCGCCGGACCGGTCGCCGCCGGCGGCCGCGCCTTCGTCCTCGGCCCCTCGGGTCACGTCACCGCCGTGTCGCCCCCCGGCGGCACCGCCTGGCGCGTCAGCGTGCGCCCGAACGACACCGACGAGCCGGCGACCACCGGCGGCGTCGCCACCGACGGCTCGCGCGTCTACGCCGGCACCGCCTACGGCAAGATGATGGCGCTCGACGCCGACAGCGGCGCCGTGGTCTGGGACGTCAAGCTCCCCGAACCGGCGCGCAGCGCTCCGACCGTCGCCGACGGCAAGGTCCTCGTCGTCACCCAGGCCAGCACCGTCGTCGCCTACAACGCCGCCGACGGCGCCGAGGCGTGGTCGTGGCGCGGCACGCCGGAGATCGGCAACCTGCTCTCCTCCGCCAACCCGGCGGTCGCCAACGGCATCGCCGTGGTGCCCTTCACCTCCGGCGAACTGGTGGCGCTCGACGTCAAGTCCGGCAAGCCGGTGTGGAACGACACGCTCGCCCGCGCCTCCCGCACTTTCGCCGTGTCGGGCCTCGCCACCATCGCCGCCAGCCCGGTGATCGCCGACGGCGTCGTCTACGCGACCGGCGTCGGCTCCCGCACCGTGGCGATCGAACTGAAGTCCGGCGCCCGCCTGTGGGACGTCGCCTTCGGCTCGGCCCACACCCCCGCCGTCGCCGGCAATGCCGTCTTCCTGGTCGACCTCGACGACAACCTGACCGCGCTCGATCGCAAGACCGGCGAGGTCCTGTGGGCGACGCATCTGCCGGTCACCAAGACCAAGAAGAAGCGCACCCATTGGGCCGGTCCGGTGCTCGCCGGTGGCTCGCTGTGGCTGGTCTCCAACGAGGGCGGCATGATCGGCGCCGATCCGACCTCCGGCCGCATCACCGCGACCCAGAGCGGCCACACGCCGGCGATGGTCCAGCCGATCGCGGTCTCCGGTAAGATCCTGGTGCTCGACGCGTCCGGCAACCTCACTGCGTACGAGTGAGTCATGCCGGCAACCGTGGTCATCGTCGGCCGGCCCAACGTCGGCAAGTCGACGCTCTTCAATCGCCTCGTCGGCAAGCGACTGGCGCTGGTCGACGACACGCCCGGCGTCACCCGTGACCGCCGGCCCGGCGAGGCGAAGCTCGGCGACCTGAGCTTCACCGTCGTCGACACCGCCGGTCTCGAAGAGGCCGACGCCGAGAGCCTGTCCGGCCGCATGCGCGCCCAGACGGAAGAAGCGATCCGTCTCGCCGACGTCGTGCTCTTCGTCATCGACGCGCGCACCGGCCTGTTGCCGATCGATCGTTCCTTCGCCGACCTGTTGCGCCGGGTCGACGTGCCGGTGATCCTCCTCGCCAACAAGGCCGAGGGTCGTGTCGGCGAGGCCGGCGCCTGGGAGGCCTACGAACTCGGCTTCGGCGATCCCGTCGCCATCTCCGCCGAGCACGGCGAGGGCATGGCCGATCTCCACGCCGCGCTGATGCCGCACGTCGACGCCATCGCCGACGAAGAGGCGGAGGCCAACGTGCCGGTCGCCCCCGACGCGGCCGAGGACGTGTCGGAGGAGGACGAAGAGGCGGCCGAGGCCGCGGCCGAGGCGAAGCGCCGGGCGATGCCGCTGCGCGTCGCCGTCACCGGCCGCCCCAACGCCGGCAAGTCGACGCTGATCAACTCGCTGATCGGCGAGGACCGCATGCTGACCGGCCCCGAGGCCGGCATCACCCGTGACTCGATCTCGGTCGACTGGGAATGGCGCGGCCGCAAGGTCAAGCTCTTCGACACCGCCGGCCTGCGCCGCAAGTCGCGCGTCCAGGACAAGCTCGAGAAGCTCTCGGTCGCCGACGCCATCCGCGCCGTCCGCTTCGCCGAAGTGGTGGTCGTCTGTCTCGACGCCACCATCCCCTTCGAGAAGCAGGACCTGCAGATCGTCGATCTGGTGGTCAAGGAGGGCCGTGCCCTCGTCATCGCCCTCAACAAGTGGGACCTGATCGAGGACCGCTCAGCCGCCTGGGCCGCCATGCGCGAGACCTGCGACCGCCTGCTGCCGCAGGTGCGCGGCGTGCCGCTCGTCCGCATCTCCGGCCTGATGGGCGAGGGGCTCGACGAACTGATGAAGGCGGTGGAGAACGCCCACCGCACCTGGAACGCCCGCGTCTCGACCTCGCGGCTGAACCGCTGGCTCGAGACCGTGCTGGAGCGCCACCCGCCGCCGGCGGTGTCCGGGCGGCGTCTCAAGATCCGCTACGTCACCCAGGCCAAGACCCGGCCGCCGCACTTCGTCGTCTTCTGCTCGCGCCCCGAGGTGCTGCCGGAGAGCTACGTGCGCTATCTCACCAACGACCTGCGCGACCGCTTCGGCCTCGCCGGCGTGCCGCTGCGCGTGTCGCTGCGAGCCGGCGACAACCCGTATCACGACAAGCGAGAGCGGCGCTGAGGCCGGGACGTGGGGCGGAATGGGCGAAGCCGTATTCCGCCGTCGGGGCTCATGGCGGAATACGGCTTCGCCTATTCCGCCCTACGGAAGCCGCCTCACGCCATCGTGTGGCCCCACAGGATCCCGCAACCGAGCAGGGCCAGCCCGACGCCGGCGGCGATCTCGGCACGGCGGCCCAGGCGGTCGCCGATCGCCTTGCCGGCGTACATGCCGATCGACGCCATGGTGAAGGTGGTCACGCCGATGATCGGCGCCGCGAGGCGGATGTCGACCTCGAGCAGCGCCAGCGAGATGCCGACCACCATCGAATCGATCGACGTGCCGACCGCGGTGACGACGAGCAGCAGGACCGACCCCTTGGTCTCGGCCTCCGCGGCCTCGGGGTCGTCGTCGTCCTCGAACGCTTCCCAAACCATGTGACCGCCGACGCCGACCAGCAGCACGAAGGCGATCCAGTGGTCGATCGCCTCGACGTAGCCGGCGAAGGCGATGCCGAGCAGCCAGCCGACGATCGGCGCCGACATCTCGACGAGCCCGAAGATCACTCCGGTGCGCATCGCCAGAGCGACGGTCGGCCGTTCCGGCGCGACGACGCCCCGTCCGATCGCCGCGGCGAAGGCGTCGACCGACAGGCCGAGAGCGAGCAGGACGAGGGCGAGAAGCGACATCGCGGTGCGATCAGGCGAGCCAGTCGCCGGTCGGGTGGTTCCACACTCGGCCGCTGTCCTCGAGCGCCGGCGAGATCAGCCGCATCACGGTCGGCACCAGCACGTCCGGACGGTCGAGCGTCTCGGCGTCCTCGCCCGGCATCGCCTGCGCCCGCATCGCGGTCCGGAGCGGTCCGGGATTGAGGAGGTTCGCCTTGATCGAGGTGATCTCGCTCTCGCGCGCCCAGGTGACGACCATCGCCTCGAGCGCCGCCTTGGAGACGGCGTAGGGACCCCAATAGGCGCGGATGCGGTGGGCCGCACCCGAGGTGAGGAACACCGCGCGGCCGGCGTCGGAGCGGCGCAGCAGCGGATCGAGCGAACGGATCAGGCGCCAGTTGGCGGTGACGTTGATCGCCATCACCTTGTCCCAGTCCTTCGGCGCGATGTGGCCGAGCGGCGAGATCGGACCGAGGATGCCGGCGTTGCCGACCATGATGTCGAGCTTGCCGTGGCGCTCGTAGAGCGTCGCACCCAGCCGGTCGAGGGCGTCGAAATCGGTGAGGTCGAGCGGCACCAGCGTCGCCGTGCCGCCGAAGCCGCGGATCTCGTCGTCGAGTTCCTCGAGCCCGCCGACGGTGCGCGCCAGCGCCACGACGTGCGCTCCGGCCCGAGCGATCTCGCGGGCGAGCACGTAGCCGATGCCGCGCGAGGCACCGGTGACGACGGCGATACGGCCGTCGAGGGGTCTGTCGGTCATGAGCGGTGCACTCCGGTCGGTTCGGCGCGAGGGCGGGAAGGGCGGGCGGTCCGGCTCACAGCGACTCGACCAAGAGGTCGAGCGTGCGGACGTCGCCGGTCAGCGCCCGGTCGGTGAGCCGCGTCGGATAGTCCCCGGTGAAACAGGCGTCGCAGAACTGCGGCGACGGATCGTTGCGCTTCGGCTCGCCGACGGCGCGATAGAGGCCGTCGATCGTGAGGAAGGCGAGGCTGTCGACGTTGATGTAGGCGGCCAGTTCCTCGAGGCTCATGCGCGCGGCGATGAGCTTGGCCTTCTCCGGTGTGTCGACGCCGTAGAAGCAGGGGTCGGTGGTCGGCGGCGAGGCGATGCGCATGTGCACCTCGCTCGCCCCGGCCTCGCGCACCATCTGCACGATCTTCTGCGACGTGGTGCCGCGCACGATCGAATCGTCGACCAGCACCACCCGCTTGCCCTCGATCACCGCCCGGTTGGGGTTGTGTTTGAGCTTCACCCCCATGTGGCGGATGGCGTCGGTCGGCTGGATGAAGGTGCGCCCGACGTAGTGATTGCGGATGATGCCGAGATCGAAGGGCAGGTTGGCCGCTTCGGCGAAACCCATCGCCGCCGGCGTGCCCGAATCCGGCACCGGGATCACCACGTCGGCCGCCGCCGGCGCCTCGCGCGCCAGCTCCTGGCCGATGCGCTTCCTCACCGCATAGACCGACGTGCCGGAGAACACCGAGTCGGGGCGGGAGAAATAGACGTACTCGAAGATGCAGAACCGCGACGCCGTCTTGATGAAGGGGCGGATCGACTCGATGCCCTCGTCGGTGATCACCACCATCTCGCCCGGCTCGATCTCGCGGATCACCCGGCCGCCGATGATGTCGAGCGCGCAGCTCTCCGACGCCAGCACGAAATAGCCGTCGACGTCGCCGAGGATCAGCGGACGCACGCCCTGCGGGTCGCGCACGCCGATCATCTTCTTCTCGGAGAGGGCGACGAAGGCATAGGCGCCCTCGATCTGACGGAGCGCGTCGACGAAGCGGTCGACCAGCGGCCCCTTCGACGAGGTGGCGACGAGGTGCAGCACCGTCTCGGTGTCGGAGGTCGACTGGAAGATCGAGCCGCGCACCTGGAGCTGGCGCTGCAGGGTCAGCGCATTGGTGAGATTGCCGTTGTGGGCGACGGCGAATCCGCCGCCGTGGAACTCGGCGAACAGCGGCTGGACGTTGCGCAGCACCTGTCCGCCGGTGGTCGAATAGCGGGTGTGGCCGATCGCCCGGTTGCCCTTGAGGCGGGCCATCACCGCCGGCTTGGCGAAGTTGTCGCCGACCAGGCCGATGTGGCGCTCGACGTGGAAATGCTGGCCGTCGTAGGTGACGATGCCGGCCGCCTCCTGGCCGCGATGCTGGAGCGCATGCAGGCCGAGAGCGGCGAGCGCCCCGGCCTCCGGATGGCCGTAGACGCCGAAGACGCCGCATTCCTCGTGGAGATGGTCGTCGCAGCCGAAGGGAGACCCGTGGGCTTCGTCGGGCGAGAACGCGTCCGCATCGCGATCCGGCATCTGTCGCTACTCCTGTCCGTCCGTGCCGCCCCCGGTCTCGGGTCGAGGGTCGGCGGAGTGTGGAGGGTGGCCGTAAAACGGTCGGGACGCCGTCCTGCTCGGAAGCGCCCCGGATCCACCCGTCTCGTCGTCACGTCCTCAGGGCGCCGCTTTCGCCGTCGTCCCGATCATCTGTTCCAGTTGCCGCTTGTCGCCGTTGCGATAGAGCGGCGTCGAAGCGTCCGTGCTCTTCTGCGGCTGGGCGAGCGGCTTGCCGGGCTCGGCCGGCTCCTGCGGCGTGCCGTCCTCCGGCGCGCGCTTCTTCTTCAGATACTTCTGCAGCTCTTCCTCGGCGTTCTCGGGCAGTACCGCGAGCAGCCGCTCGCCGAGATAGTCGACGATCGGCTTCGATTTCGCCGCCGACACCCACTTGGGCTGCTGCGGCGCCGGCACGAACCAGTTGAAGAACTGCATCGCCACGACGATCAGCAACAGGCCGCGGGCCGCGCCGAACAGGAAGCCGGCGGAGCGATCGAGCGCACCGAAGGACGAGTCGAGCACGAAGTCGGAGATCTTCATGGTGATCCAGCTGACCACCAGGAGGGTGACGACGAAGAGCCCGATCACCGTCACGCCGAGGGCGACGTTGTCGTTCGGGACGTAGGCCTTCACCGTCGGCAGGAGCTGCTTGTGGAAGAGGAAGGCGACCCCGGCCGCCGCCACCCAGGAGGCGATCGACAGCACTTCGCGCAGGAAGCCGCGATACATGGCCAGCAGCGCCGACACCAACATCACCACGATGACGATGCCGTCGAGGAGCGTGATGAAGTCCATCGTCCGAACCCAGCCTCGTTCGTCGTGGTCCGCCGGCGCCGCCCCGCCCTTCGGACCCGGTTCATGGGCGAAGAACCCGTCCGGTCCTTCCACCCTCTTCGCCGCGATCGTCGAGCGTCGCGAACCCGTCGTTTCGATACGCGAGCCGATCGCCCCGGTCCAGTGCGAATTCGCGTCGGAGCGTCGCACGGCCGATCACGAGCGCGTCGACGCGTCGCGCTCGGCAGTCCCTCTCAGCGTCCGAAGGCCCGCATCGGCCCGCGCCCCTCGCCCTCGGGGCGACCGCCGCCGCGCCCCTCGCGGTCACCACCGCGCCCTTCGCGCTCCCCGATCGGCGCCCGCTGGACGAGCCCGCCGGCGCCCGCGGCGATGCGCGCGACGAGATCGGCGAGTGCCTGCAACTCGGCCAGATCGAGGCCCGGAAACGCCGTCGATCCGCTCGATCGTGCCCCTTCGCGGGCCCCGCGCCCGCCGGTCGCCTCGAGATTGCCGGCCGGCAGCATGGCGGAGCGGAAGCCGAGGCGTTCGGCCTCCTTGAGCCGCGCGTCGGCCCGCGACACCGGACGGATCGACCCCGAAAGCCCGATCTCGCCGAAGAACACGCTCTCGCCCGACAGCGCCACACCGGCGAGCGAGGAGACGAGCGCCGCGGCGACAGCCAGATCCGCCGCCGGTTCGGCGATGCGCAGGCCCCCGGCGACGTTGAGATAGACGTCGTGGCTCCCGAGCCGGAC
>CALMYM010000030.1 GCA_937873675.1 uncultured Alphaproteobacteria bacterium
GAGAAGACGTTGCCCGGCGCCATCACGATGCCCTCGGCCGCGGCGAAGCGCGACACCTCGACCGCATCGACCCCCTCCGGCAGCTCCGCCCACAGGAAGAGCCCCGCCTCGCCCTCGATCAGCGGCCGGATGCCGACCGCCTCGAGCTCGCGCGCCACCCGGTCGCGCGCCGCCGCCAGTCGCCGGCGCAGATCCTCGACGTGCTTGCGATAGCTGCCGTCGATCAGCATGCGGTGGACGAGCTGGGCGGCGAGATCGTCGTTGACGAAGGTGGTGGCGAGCTTCAGGTCGGTGAGCGCGTCGATGTGGTCGCCGCGCGCCATCATCCAGCCGCAGCGCGACGCCGACGACAGCGTCTTGGAGAACGAGCCGAGCAGGATCACCCGATCGAGCCCGTCGAGGGCGGCGAGCCGCGGCGGCGGCCGGCTCTCGAAATCGCCGAAGACGTCGTCCTCCACGACCGCGATGTCGTGGGCCGCGGCGATCGACAGCAGCCGATGGGCGACCGGCGCGGAGATCCGCCAGCCGGTCGGATTGTGCGGCCCGGAATTGGTCAGCCAGGCGACCGGCCGATGGACCGCCGCCTCGCGGGCGAAGATCTCCGGGTCCGGCCCGTCGGGACGGAACGGGATGCCGACGATATGGGCACCGTAGAGGTCGAGCTTGGCGCGGAAGTTGTAGTAGCAGGGATCGTCGACGAACACCGTCTCTCCCGGCTTCACCAGGAGGCGGATGGCGAGATCGATCGCCGCCGAGCCGGAATCGGTGAGGAGCACGTGATGCGGCGCCACCTCGATGCCGCGCTCCGCCGCCCGCTGCGCCAACACCCGCCGCAGTGGCGGAAAGCCGAGCGGATGGGCGTAGCCGAAGAGCCGCGCCGCCGGATCGCGGGCGAGCGCGCGCAGCGCCTTCCGCAACCCCGAGCCCTCCATCCACTCCGCCGGCAGCCAGCCGCAGCCGGGCTTGAGCACGTCGTCGTCGAGTTCGAGCACGCTGCGCATCACCCATTTCGGGTCGATGTCGCGCTCTGCCATCGGCACCGGATCGGCCACCTCGACGTGCCGCGCCGTCGCCACGAAGAACCCCGACCCGGGCCGCGAGACGATGCGCCCCGCCGCCACCAGCCGGTCGTAGGCCTCCACCACCGTCGACTTCGACAGACTCTGCGCCGCCGCGAAGCGCCGGATCGACGGCAGCCGCGCGCCGGGCGTCGCCCGCCGCGTCCGGATCGCCTCCTCGATGCCGGCGACCACCGCCTCGGTGAGCGTCGCCGCGCCGTCGCGCTCGATCGTGATCTCCATCCGACCGTCCTCCCGATCGTACCGGTACAGTCCGATCATCCGTACCCGAACCGTACCTCGATCGACCGCGACCGTCACGGCACCATCCGCCGATCCACGAAACGGCGAGGACCTTCCCATGGACGCCCGCACCCGCGGCACGATCGACGGCCTGATCGGCGTCATCATCTTCTCCGGCTCGATCGTCGGCACCCGCCTCGCCGTGGTCGACCTCGAGCCGATGTTCTCCGCCCACGCCCGCGCCGTCGGCGCCACCGCGATCGGCGCGCTCGCCCTCCTCGCCACCCGCGCACCGTTGCCCGAGCGGCGAGATCTGCCGTCGCTCGCCGCCGTCGCCGCCGCCGTGGTGATCGGCTTCCCGGTGCTCGCCGCCTTCGCGCTGCGCCACATCTCGGCCGGCCGGGCGACGCTCTACATGGGGCTGATCCCGCTCTTCACCGCCGCCTTCGGCGTCGCCCGCGGCCTCGCCCGGCGTCCCCACCCCGCCTTCTGGCTCTTCGCCTCGGCCGGCAGCGCCGCGGTCGCCGTCTATGCCTGGGACGCACGGGCGACCGGCTCGCTCCTCGGCGACGGGCTGATCTTCGCCTCGGTCGTCTGTTCCGGCATCGGCTACACCGAGGGCGCCCGCCTCACCCCGAAGCTCGGCGGCTGGCAGGTGATCTCCTGGGCCCTGGTCGTCGCCCTGCCGGTCACGCTGCCGATGACTCTGTGGTTGTGGCCCGACTGGAGCCGGGTCGGCTGGCCGGCGATCGGCGGTCTCGCCTATGTCGCCGCCTTCTCGATGTGGCTGGGCTTTCTCTTCTGGTATCGCGGCCTGGAGCGCGGCGGCATCGCCGCGGTCAGTCAGCTGCAACTGCTGCAGCCGTTCCTCGGGCTGATCGCCGCGGCGGCGATCCTCGCCGAACCGATCGGCCTGCGGCTGGTGATCGCCACCGCCGCGGTCGTCCTCTGCATCTTCGGCGCCCGGCGTTTCGCCACGCCGGCGCGCTGCCCGGTGATCGGCGAACCGCTCAGAGATTCGGCGCCTTGAAGGTGTCGCAGCTCGACATGCGACCGCTCTCGAAGCCGATCTTGAACCAGCGCACTCGCTGCGCCGCCGAGCCGTGGGTGAAGCTGTCGGGCACGACGTAGCCCTGCATCGTCTTCTGGATCGAATCGTCGCCGATGCGGGAGGCGGCATTGAGCGCCTCCTCGATGTCGCCGGGCTCGATGAAGTCGCGCTCCTTCTGCGCCTCGTGCGCCCACACGCCGGCGAAACAGTCGGCCTGCAGCTCGACGCGGACCGAAGCGCGGTTCTGCTCCTTCTCGCTCATCCGGGCGCGGGCCTGATTGAAGGCCGGCAGGATGCCGATGAGGTTCTGGATGTGGTGGCCGATCTCGTGGGCGATCACATAGGCCTGGGCGAAGTCGCCGGGGGCGCGGAAGCGGGTCTTCAGCTCGTCGTAGAAGGCGAGGTCGATGTAGACCTTGTGATCGGCCGGGCAATAGAACGGCCCGGTTGCCGCGCTCGCCTGGCCGCAGGGGCTGCGGGTCGAGCGCGAGAACAGGACGAGCTTCGGCTCCTGGTAGCGCATGCCGCGCGCCTTCGGCACCAGATCGCCGGCCTGGGCCGGAAGGAGTTCCTTCCAGCGGTCCTCGGTGTCGCCGAGCACCACCGCGACGAATCGGGTCAGCTGATCGTTGCGCGCCTGACTGCGCTGCGGCGGCTGAGCCGAGCGCTGGTAGGACTGCGACTGCGAGCTCGGCCCGATCTGCGTGCCGGTGAGCAGGCTCATCGGATTGATGCCCATCACCCAGGCGATGATCAGCATGATGACGATCGTGCCGATGCCGCCGCCACCGATGTTGATCGGCAGGCCGAAGCCGCCGCCCGGCGAATAGCCCCCGCCCGAGCCGTAGGACCCGTCGTCGCCGCCGAAACCACCACCGTCACCGCCGCCGTCGCGGCGATCCTCGATGTTGCTGCTCTCTCTGTGGCCTTCCCAGCGCATCGTCGCGGTCCTCGTCGAAGCGGCATCGTCGAAGCGGCCTCGCCCCAACGGGTTTCCCCGCGACGGGCTCGGCGGCGCATGTCCCCTTATATCGTAGGCTTTCGTGGCGATGAAAAGATCTCGCGCCGCACCCGCCCCCCGAGGCGGCCCTTCCGGCCGGTGCCGCGGTTCGTTCGCCGGCTGCGCCGAACCCGCCCTCTTTTCCCCCGCGACCTTTTCCCCTATAACGCCGGCCAGTCCGGACGACCCTCCGACTTCATCGACAAACGACCGGTGCGGGCCGCCCACGTGCGACCGCGCCGGATAGGTCGCGAGCACGCATGCCCAAACGCACAGACATCGAGAGCATCCTCGTCATCGGCGCCGGCCCGATCGTCATCGGTCAGGCCTGCGAGTTCGACTATTCGGGCACCCAGGCCTGCAAGGCGCTGAAGGCCGAGGGCTACAGGATCATCCTGGTCAACTCGAATCCGGCGACCATCATGACCGACCCGGATCTGGCCGACGCCACCTACGTCGAGCCGATCGTACCGGAGGTCGTCGCCAAGATCATCGAGAAGGAACGCGGCGACCGCTCCAAGGGCTTCGCCATCCTGCCGACCATGGGCGGCCAGACGGCGCTGAACTGCGCGCTCAGCTTGCGCAAGATGGGCGTGCTCGAGAAGTTCGACGTCGAGATGATCGGCGCCACGGCCGAGGCCATCGACAAGGCCGAGGACCGCGAGCTGTTCCGCGAGGCGATG
>CALMYM010000031.1 GCA_937873675.1 uncultured Alphaproteobacteria bacterium
CAAGAAGCTCGAGGCGGTCGTCGTCGCCCCGGCCTCCAACTGGCCGCTGTTCCCCGAGAAGGCCCGCGAGCTCATCACCAAAGACAAGGTCTCGGCCGTGTTCGGCTGCTGGACCTCGGTCAGCCGCAAGTCCGTGCTGCCGGTGTTCAAGGAGCTCAACAACATCCTCTTCTACCCCGTGCAGTACGAGGGTGAAGAGTCCGAGCGCAACGTCTTCTACACCGGCGCCGCGCCGAACCAGCAGGCGATCCCGGCCGTCGACTACCTGATGTCGAAGGACGGCGGCGAAGTGAAGCGTTGGGTGCTCGCCGGCACCGACTACGTCTATCCGCGCACCACCAACAAGATCCTCGAGGCCTATCTCAAGGCCAAGGGCGTCGCCGCGGAAGACATCATGATCAACTACACGCCGTTCGGTCACTCCGACTGGCAGACCATCGTCTCCGACATCAAGAAGTTCGGCTCGGCCGGTAAGAAGACCGCGGTCGTCTCGACCATCAACGGCGACGCCAACGTTCCCTTCTACAAGGAACTCGGCAACCAGGGGCTGAAGGCCACCGACATCCCGGTGGTGGCGTTCTCGGTCGGCGAAGAAGAGCTCGCCGGCATCGACACCAAGCCGCTGGTCGGCCACCTCGCCGCGTGGAACTACTTCCAGTCCGTCAAGGACCCGGCGAACGACGCCTTCATCGCCAAGTGGAAGGAATTCACCAAGAACCCGAAGCGCGTCACCAACGACCCGATGGAAGCCCACGTCGTCGGCTTCCAGATGTGGGTCAAGGCGGTCGAGAAGGCCGGCACCGTCGATCCGGACAAGGTCATCGACGCGCTCCCGGGCATCGAGGCGGCGAACCTGACCGGCGGCATCTCCAAGATGCTCCCCAACCACCACATCACCAAGCCGGTCCTCATCGGCGAGATCAAGGCCGACGGCCAGTTCGACGTGGTGTGGAAGACCAAGGACCTCGTCCCCGGCGACGCCTGGACCGACTTCCTCCCCGGCTCGAAGGACCTCGAGGCCGACTGGGTGTCGCTCAAGTGCGGCAACTACAACACCGTCAGCAAGAAGTGCGGCGGCTGATGCCGACCGGCGGACCGGGCTCGCCCGGTCCGGCACCTCGACGGATCGAAGACCGGAGCCGGGCCCATGCCCGGCTCCCCTTCTCCCCTCGCGGGAGAAGGTGGCCGAAGGCCGGATGAGGGGGGTGCCGAAGGCGCAACCACCGCCGGCTCCGAGGCGAGGCTCGGGTTGCCGCTCCGCGGCGCCCCCTCATCCGCCCCTCCGGGGCACCTTCTCCCGCGAGGGGAGAAGGACGACCGCGTCCCGCGGTCGGTTCGCAGATCTTCGGTGCCGTCCTCGCGACCGCGCCGCCCACGGGACCCGAGACGCATGAACGCCACCGTCCACCGCCTCGCCCGATCGGCTCTCCTGATCCTGGCGCTCCTCTCCGCCCTGCCCTTCCTCGGGGCGACCGCGATGGCCCAGGACATCTCGGCGGCGATGGCCAAGTTCACCGCCGACAGCTATTCCGACACCGTCGCCGCGATCGGCGAAGTGGCATCAAGCGGCCATCCGCGCGCCGCGGCGATCGTCCACGCGGTCCAGGCGGGCCAACTCGAATTCGACGCCGCGTCGAAGACCGTCGCCATCCGCACCGCCACCGGCGTCGTCGACGCGGCGACCGGCGAGACCCTGGCGACGCCGCCCGCCGGCCTGTCGCCCGTCCGCGTCAACAACCGCGTCCGCTCCGTCCTCGCCGCCGCCCTCGGCTCGCTGACCCTGATGTCGCCGGATCCCGCCAAGCGCCTCGAAGCGGCCGAGGCGGTGTTCAAGTCGCGCGATCAGGGCGCACTCGCCACCATCGAGGCGGCGCTGGCCAAGGAGAGCGAGGGGCGCGTCCGCTCCGCCTTCGAGGCCGCCCGCGCCGCGATCGTCCTGCACAAGGCCGACGCCGGCGAGGACGCCCGCCTCGCCGCCGCCGCGGCCCTCAAGGCGCGCGGTGATCAAGACGCCGTCGCCACCCTGCGCGGCCTGCCGTCCGACACGCCGAAGCGTGTCAAGGAGACCGCGGAAACCGCTGCCAAGGCGATCGAAACCTCGCTCGCCATGTGGGCCTCGGTGCAGAACGCCGTCTACGGCGTGTCGCTCGGCTCGGTGCTGCTGCTCGCCGCCATCGGCCTCGCCATCACCTTCGGCGTCATGGGCATCATCAACATGGCCCACGGCGAGATGGTCATGCTCGGCGCCTACACCACCTTCGTGGTGCAGGAGGTGATCCGCACCTCCGCTCCCTGGCTCTTCGACTGGTCGCTGGCGATCGCCATTCCCCTCGCCTTCCTGGTGTCGGGCGCGGTCGGCGTCGTCCTCGAACGCGGCATCATCCGCTTCCTCTACGGTCGCCCGCTCGAGACCCTGCTCGCCACCTGGGGCGTGTCGCTGGTCCTGCAACAGACCGTGCGCTCGATCTTCGGCGCCAACAACCGCGAGGTCGGCGCGCCGAGCTGGATGTCGGGCTCCTTCGAACTCGGCAACCTGACCATGACCTGGGGCCGCCTGTGGATCGTGGTCTTCGCGCTGGCCGTCTTCGTCGGGCTGATCCTCATCCTCAAGAAGACCCCCGCCGGCCTGCAGATGCGCGCCGTCACCCAGAACCGCTCGATGGCGAGCGCCATGGGCATCCGCACCCCCTTCGTCGACGCCCTGACCTTCGGTCTCGGCTGCGGCATCGCCGGCATCGCCGGTGTGGCGCTCTCCCAGATCGACAACGTCTCGCCCAACCTCGGCCAGAGCTACATCATCGACAGTTTCATGGTCGTGGTCTTCGGCGGCGTCGGTAATCTGTGGGGCACCCTCGTCGGCGCGCTCACCCTCGGCGTCGTCAACAAGTTCCTGGAGCCCTTCGCCGGCGCCGTGCTCGGCAAGATCCTGGTGCTGGTCTTCATCATCCTCTTCATCCAGAAGCGTCCGCGGGGCCTGTTCGCCCTCAAGGGCCGGGCGGTGGAATCATGATCGGCTACTTCCTCAAGAACGGCCTCGACGCCCGGGTGCGCCTCGCCCTCGTCGTCATCCTCGCCATCGCGGTCCTCGTCCCGGCCTCGAACCTCCTGCTGCCGGAGAGCTCGCCCTTCCACGTGCCGACCTACCTCGTCACGCTCTTCGGCAAATACGCCACCTACGCGGTGCTCGCCCTGGCGCTCGATCTGGTGTGGGGCTACTGCGGGATCCTCTCCCTCGGCCACGGCGCCTTCTTCGCCCTCGGCGGCTACGCCATGGGCATGTACCTGATGCGCCAGATCGGCAACCGCGGCGTCTACGGCAATCCCGTCCTCCCCGACTTCATGGTGTTCCTCAACTGGAAGGAGCTGCCGTGGTTCTGGTACGGCTTCGACCAGTTCTGGTTCGCCGCGCTGATGGTGGTGCTGGTACCGGGCGCGCTCGCCTTCGCCTTCGGCTGGTTCGCCTTCCGGAGCCGCGTCACCGGCGTCTATCTCTCGATCATCACCCAGGCGCTGACCTACGCCCTGCTGCTCGCCTTCTTCCGCAACGACATGGGCTTCGGCGGCAACAACGGCCTGACCGACTTCAAGGACATCCTCGGCTTCAAC
>CALMYM010000032.1 GCA_937873675.1 uncultured Alphaproteobacteria bacterium
CTTCAGGGGGACCGGGTCGGCTCGGAAGCGGGCTCGCGGGTAGGGGGTACGGGCGGGGGGGTGCGCGTCCCCGTCGGCCCGGGCCCCCCCGGCCGCATCGTCGACCCGCTCGGGCGTCCCCTCGACGGCGGCCCGCCGATCGTCGCCGAAGCGCATCTGCCGGTCGAACGCGCCGCCCCGGCGATCATCGATCGCGATGCCGTCGGCGAGCCCTTGGAGACCGGCCTGATGGTGGTCGACGCGCTCTTCGCCATCGGCCGCGGCCAGCGCGAACTGATCATCGGAGACCGCGCCACCGGCAAGACCGCCATCGCCGTCGACGCCATGGTGCGCCAGAAGTCGACCGACGTGATCTCGGTCTACATCGCCGTCGGCCAGCGCGCCCGTGCGGTGGAGCGGGTGATCGAGGCGGTGCGCGAACACGGCGCGCCGGAGCGTTGCATCTTCGTCGTCGCCTCAGCCGCCGCCCCCGCCGGCTTGCAGTGGATCGCCCCCTTCGCCGGTTTCACCATGGCCGAGTGGTTCCGCGATCGCGGCGGCCATGCCCTGGTGGTGGTCGACGACCTCACCCGCCACGCCGCCGTCCATCGCTCGTTGGCGCTCCTCACCCGCGAGCCGCCGGGCCGCGAGGCCTATCCCGGCGACGTCTTCTACGTCCACGCTCGCCTGCTCGAACGCGCCGCCAAGCTCGCCGCACGCCTCGGTGGCGGCTCGCTCACCGCGCTGCCGATCGCCGAGACCGACGCCGCCAACCTCCCCGCCTACATCCCGACCACCTTGATCTCGACCACCGACGGCCAGATCGTCCTCGACCCCCGCCTCTTCGCCGCCGACCACCGCCCGGCGGTCGACGTCGGCCTGTCGGTCTCGCGCGTCGGCGGCAAGGCCCAGGCGCCGGCACTGCACGCCGTCTCCGGCCGTATCCGCCTCGACTACGCCCAGTTCCTCGAGCTGGAGATGTTCACCCGCTTCGGCGGTCTTTCCGACACCCGCGTTCGCGCCCAGATGGCGCGCGGCGCCCGCATCCGAGCGCTCCTCGCCCAGCCGCGCTTCTCCGCCCTGCGCCGGGTCGATCAGGTGGCGCTCCTCGCGGCGCTCGCCGCCGGCGCCCTCGACACGACGGAAGTCGATCGGCTGACGACGCTGCGCACCCGCCTGCCGGCCCATCTCGACGCCATCGTCCCCGCCGTCGTCGAAACCGTCACCACCGACGGCCGGCTCGACGAGGAGGGCCGCGCCGCACTGGTGCGCGCCGTCGCCACCCTCGCCGCGACGCTCGCCCCCGAGAGTGCGCCGCCATGACCGACCGGCTCGCCGACGTCGAGACGCGGATCGCCACCACCCGACAGCTGTCGCAGGTGGTCGGCGCCATCCGCTCGATCGCCGCGGCGCGCGCCCGCGCCTCGCGTGGCCGTCTCGACGCGGTGCGCGCCCACGCCGACATCCTCGGCGAAGCGATCGGCCGCGCCCTCGCCGTCCTGCCCGCCGGCGAGACCGTCGAAGCCGGCCCCACCCCGCACCACGGCCATGCGATCGTCGCCTTCTGCGCCGAACAGGGCTTCGCCGGCGGCTTCTCCGGCGCCGTCCTCGACGCCGCCGCCCACACCACCAGCCCGCCGGGCTGGCGCCGCGATCTCTTCGTCGTCGGCGATCGCGGCGTCCTCGCCGCCCAGGAACGCGGCCTCGAGGTCGCCTGGTCGACGGCGATGATCCTCCACGACGATCAGGCGACGCTGCTCGCCGAACGCATAGCCGACGCGCTCTATCGTCGGCTGAACGACGGCTCGATCGCCCGCGTCACCATCGTCCACGCGGTGCCCGACGGCGCCTCGGGCCCGGCGGTGGCGGTGCGCCGGCTGCTGCCCTTCGACTACGGCCGCTTCCCGCCGCGCGCCGATGCGGTGGCGCCGCTCACCACGCTGGCGCCCGCCGTGCTGCTCGCCCGCCTCGCCGAAGAGCACGTCTTCGCCGAACTGTGCGAGACGGTGGTGCTGTCGCACGCGGCGGAGAACGAGGCCCGCGTCCGGGCGATGACCGCGGCCAAGGAGAAGGTCTCCGACACGCTCGACGAGCTGCGCGCGACCGCCCGCCGCCTGCGCCAGGAGGCGATCACCGGCGAGATCGTCGAACTCGCCACCAGCGCCCTGCGCGGCGGCTGAGCGGTCGCGTCGAGACGCCGCTCACCCCCGCGCCGCGGCACGCGCCCGCATCGCCGCCACGGCGGCGCGCAGCGCCGGATCGAGCGACTTGTCGCGCCGCATCACCAGCCCGAGGCGCCGCTCGAGCCGCGGTGCCAGCGGCCGTACCACCACCCGACCGGTGAGATCGGCCGCGAGCGCCAACGCCGGCAGGATCGCCGCGCCGAGCCCGGCGGCGACCAGTTCGCGGATGGTCTCGACCGAGGAGAGCTCCATCACCGGCTTGGCGACGATGCCGGCCGCGGCGAACCAGTCGTCGATGATCGCTCGGGTCCGTCCTCGCGACTCGTAGAGGATCAGCGGCTGGCGGGCGAGCGCCGCCGGCCCGATCGGCCCCTCCGGCGGCCGCTCCGCCGCCGGCAGCACCGCCAGCAGCTCGGCGCCCATCAGCTCCTCCACCTCGAGCGCCCGCCCCGACGCCGGCAGCGTCACCAGCGCCACGTCGATGGTGTTGGCCTCGACCGCCGCGACGATGTCGCGCGTGTCGCCGGTGCGCACGATGATCTCCAGCCCCGGCATCGCGGCGCGCAACCGGCCGAGCGGCCCGGGCAGGAAATGGATGCAGGCCGTCGCCCCGGTGCCGATCACCACCCGCCCGGCGTCACCGTCGCGATGCGGCCTCACCGCCGCGATCGCCGCCG
>CALMYM010000033.1 GCA_937873675.1 uncultured Alphaproteobacteria bacterium
CGACGTGCCCGATCGTGCCGATGTTGCAGTGCGGCTTCGTGCGTTCGAACTTTTCTTTGGCCATCGGATTTCTCCGTGTTCCTCAAACTGGACTGATCGGCGGATCAGGCGAACTTCTTCTGGACTTCGGCGGCGACGTTCGACGGCACTTCTTCGTAGTGGTCGAACAGCATCGTGTAGCTGGCGCGGCCCTGCGAGAAGGAGCGCAGCTGGTTCACGTAGCCGAACATGTTGGCGAGCGGCACCATCGCGTTGACGATCTGCGCGTTGCCGCGAGTGTCGGTGCCGGCGATCTGGCCACGACGGGAGTTCAGGTCGCCGATGACCGAGCCGAGGTATTCCTCGGGGGTCACGACCTCGACCTTCATGATCGGCTCGAGCAGCACCGCGCCGGCCTTCTCGAGGCCTTCACGGAACGCCGCACGCGACGCGATTTCGAAGGCGATGGCCGAGGAGTCGACCTCGTGGTAGGCGCCGTCGACCAGCTGGACCTTGACGTCCACGGCCGGGAAGCCCGCCACCGGACCGGAGGTGGGGAGCGGGGGGGGGCCCTTCGCGAGGCGGGGGAATGATCCCGACGCCACCGAACCGCCGATGATCTTGGACTCGAACTCGAAGCCCTTGCCCGACTCGTTCGGCTCGATGTGGAACTTCACCCGGGCGAACTGGCCGGTACCACCGGTCTGCTTCTTGTGGGTGTAGTCGATGTCGGTCGAGCGACGGATGGTTTCGCGGTAGGCGACCTGCGGGGCGCCGACGTTGACTTCCACCTTGTGGGTGCGCTTCAGGATGTCGACCTTGATGTCGAGGTGAAGCTCGCCCATGCCCTTGACGATGGTCTGGCCGGACTCCGGATCGGTCGACACGCGGAAGGACGGATCCTCGGCGGCGAGCTTCGCCAGAGCGATGCCCATCTTCTCCTGGTCGCCCTTGGCCTTCGGCTCGACGGCCATCTCGATGACCGGCTCGGGGAACTCCATGCGCTCCAGGATGACGCCCTTGTTGGGGTCGCAGAGCGTGTCGCCGGTGCGGGTCTCCTTGAGACCGACGAGAGCGACGATGTCACCGGCGTAGGCCTCGGCGATCTCCTCGCGGCTGTCGGCGTGCATGAGAACCATGCGGCCGACGCGCTCGGTCTTGCCGCGAACCGAGTTCAGCAGCGAGACGCCCTTCTCGAGCTTGCCCGAGTAGATGCGGCAGAAGGTCAGGATGCCGTACTGGTCGTCCATCAGCTTGAAGGCGAGGAGGGCCAGCGGATCGGCGTCGGACGACTTGCGCTCGGTCTCTTCCTCGGTCTTGAGGTCGATACCCTTGATCGAGGGACGATCGAGCGGCGACGGCAAGTAGTCGACGACGGCGTCGAGCAGCGGCTGCACGCCCTTGTTCTTGAAGGCCGAGCCGCAGAGCACCGGGAAGAAGGCGCCCTCGATGACGGCCTTGCGGAGCAGACGCTTGATGGTCTCCTCGGAGGGCATGATGCCTTCGAGGTACTGCTCCATCGCGGTCTCGTCGAGTTCGACGCAGGCCTCGATCATCTCGAGACGAGCGGCCTCGCACTTGTCGGCGAGATCGTCCGGGATCTCTTCGTCGTGGTACTTGGCACCGAGCGCCTCGTCTTCCCAGACGACGGCCTTCATGCGGACGAGGTCCACGAGGCCCTTGAAGTTGGACTCCGCACCGATCGGGATCTGGATCGGGATCGGCTTGGCGCCGAGGCGGGTCTTGATGTCCGAGATGCAGCGGTCGAAGTCGGCGCCGATCTTGTCCATCTTGTTGGCGAAGACGATGCGCGGCACCTTGTACTTGTCGCCCTGGCGCCACACGGTCTCGGTCTGCGGCTCGACACCCTGGTTGGAGTCCAGCACGCACACCGCACCGTCGAGCACGCGCAGCGAACGCTCGACCTCGATGGTGAAGTCGACGTGGCCGGGCGTGTCGATGATGTTGAAGCGGCGCTTCTTGCCGTCGCGACCCTTCCAGAAGGTGGTGGTGGCGGCCGAGGTGATGGTGATGCCACGCTCCTGCTCCTGCTCCATGAAGTCCATGGTAGCGGCGCCGTCGTGAACTTCACCGATCTTGTGGCTCTTACCGGAATAGTAGAGCACACGCTCGGTGGTCGTCGTCTTGCCGGCATCGATGTGGGCCATGATGCCGAAATTGCGATAGTCTTCGATGGCGTGCGTGCGGGGCATGATCGTGTCGCCTCAAACGTCGTAAGGAGCGGAACTCACCAGCGATAATGGGAGAAGGCGCGGTTCGCCTCGGCCATGCGGTGGGTGTCCTCCCGCTTCTTCACCGCGTTGCCGCGGTTGTTCGACGCGTCGAGCAGCTCGGCAGAGAGACGCTCGGTCATCGTCTTTTCGTTGCGGCCACGAGTGGCCGTGAGGAGCCAGCGGATGGCCAGCGCCTGACGACGCTCGGCACGAACCTCCACCGGCACCTGATAGGTGGCGCCACCGACGCGGCGCGAGCGGACTTCGATCTGCGGCGCCACGTTCTCGAGCGCCTGATGGAAGATCGCCAGGGGATCCTGACGGGTCTTCTTCTCGATCAGGTCGAAGGCACCGTAGACGATCGACTCGGCGACCGACTTCTTGCCGTCTTCCATGACGTTGTTCATGAACTTGGAAACGATGACGTCACCGAACTTCGGATCCGGATTGACTTCGCGCTTCTCGGCAGCATGACGACGGGACATAGGTCTTCCTCGGTCGTTCGAAACTCAGGGATACCGGATCACTTCGGACGCTTGGCGCCGTACTTCGAGCGGCGCTGCTTGCGGTCCTTCACGCCCTGGGTGTCGAGGACACCGCGCAGGATGTGATAGCGGACACCCGGAAGGTCCTTCACGCGGCCGCCGCGGATCATCACCACGGAGTGCTCCTGAAGGTTGTGGCCCTCGCCCGGGATGTAGCCGATCACCTCGAAGCCGTTGGTCAGACGAACCTTGGCGACCTTGCGGAGCGCCGAGTTCGGCTTCTTCGGGGTGGTGGTGTAGACGCGCGTGCACACACCACGCTTCTGCGGGCAGGATTCCATCGCGGGAGCCTTGTTCCGCTTGGTGGGAGCCTGCCGCGGAGCGCGGATGAGCTGGTTGATCGTCGGCATTCGTCTTCAGCCTTCTGGTGATCCGGCCTTGCGGCCATTTCATTTTCGCGGGCACCCCGCGCAACTCGCAGCACCCCGACACCGCCCTGGAGCGCCGTCCGGGTTCACGATCTCATTCGACCTCGCGGAACGAACGAAAAGCACCGGTCCACGAGGAGAGCCTCCCCGCCCGGCGCGAAAAGTCAGAGGACCGGGGCGAACCCGATCATGATCCTCGGCTTTCCAGATCGCGATCCCGGCAGCGTCTCGGCGCCCTGTTCCATCCGCGAGGCGCGAACGAAACCATGGCGGCCGACGGGCCTGCCGTGAAAGTGAGCGGTTTCTATCTGCGTCGCCCTCCCCCGTCAAGGGGTATCGGGAGGGGAAATGCGGATTTTCGCTCTCCCTCCGAGTCTTCGCGTCGAAAACGCGGAATCATCGGCTTTCGGCGAGAAGATGACTCAAGAAAACCACTGACATGTCGCGAATACCGATTCGATTTCCGTCGATTTCGGCCCGCGGCACACCGCTTCGAGGAAGACTCCGGCGACGCGAGCGTAACGGCGACGCGATGATTCTGCCTCGCGGCGGCGACTACTCGGCGTCGCATCCGATTCGGCGACGACGGAGATCGAAGACAGCGGGCGTATCATCGCTCCGGGAGCGGGATTCGACGCTCGACTCGACCCGGGCCAGCGGGGACCTCGAAAAAAAGAGCGCCGCGGTTTTCCGCGGCGCTCCCGATTCTTCGCGATGGCGGAGCGATCACTCGGCGGCGGGCAGAGCCGGCGCCTCGGTCTCGATGGCGCCGCCCTGGGCCGCCTTGCGCTCCTCGACGATGAGCTCGTCGCGGTGCGTGGCGATCTGGCGGACGCGGTTCATCACCGAACCGGTACCCGCCGGGATCAGACGGCCGACGATGACGTTCTCCTTGAGGCCTTCGAGGGCGTCGATCTTGCCGGCGACCGCCGCTTCCGTGAGGACGCGGGTGGTCTCCTGGAACGACGCGGCCGAGATGAACGAACGGGTCTGCAGCGAGGCCTTGGTGATGCCGAGCAGCACGGGCACGCCCGAGGCCGGCTTCTTGCCTTCCGAGATCAGCTTCTCGTTCATCATGTCGAGGTCGAG
>CALMYM010000034.1 GCA_937873675.1 uncultured Alphaproteobacteria bacterium
CCCGGCATCACGGTGAAGCCGATCTACGCCGGCGACTACGTCCAGACGATCGGTAAGGCGCTGACGGCGATGAAGGGCGGCGACGTCCCCGACATGGCGATCCTGCTCGCCGCCGACATCATCACCCTGACCGACGAGGACGCGGTCGTGGCGATGGACGACCTCGCCACCGAGCCGGAAGACAAGGCCTGGCTCGCCGCCTTCTATCCGGCGTTCATGGAGAACGCCAAGCTCGGCGGCAAGACCTGGGCGGTGCCGTTCCAGCGCTCCACCCCGGTGCTCTACTGGAACAAGGACCTGTTCAAGGAAGCCGGTCTCGACCCCGACAAGGGTCCGCAGACCTGGGACGAGATGCGCGCCTTCGCCAAGAAGACGACCAAGAAGGACGCGTCCGGAAACGTCACCCAGTGGGGTCTCGAGATCCCCTCCGACGGCAACACCTCGTGGCTCTTCACCGGCCTCGCCACCGCGAACGACGTGCGTCTGGTGAACGTCGAGGGCACGAAGACCAACTTCGCCGACCCCAAGGTGGTCGAGGCGCTGACCTTCTTCCGCGACCTCTCCACCGTCGATGCGGTCCAGCCCAAGGGCCTGACCTCGTGGGGTGCGGCGCCGCGCGACTTCCTCGAGAAGAAGTTCGCGATGATCTGGACCACCACCGGCAATCTCTCGAACATCCGCAAGAACGCCACGTTCCCCTTCGGCGTCGGCATGTTGCCGGCCAAGGCGCACTTCGGCGCGCCGACCGGCGGCGGCAACTTCTACATCTTCAAGGGCGTCTCGGCCGAGCGCCAGAAGGCGGCCTTCGAGTTCGTCAAGTGGATGACGACGCCGGAGAATTCGGCCAAGTGGTCGATCGCCACCGGCTATGTCGCGACCTCGCCGGCAGCCTGGGCCACCGACGCGATGAAGGCCCATGTCGCCGATTTCCCGCAGGCGGCGGTGGCGCGTGACCAGCTGCAGCACGCGGTCTCCGAGATCACCGTGCACGAGGGTCAGCGCGTCATGAAAGTCTTCAACGACAACCTCCAGGCGGCCCTGGTCGGCACCAAGACGCCGGAAGCCGCGATGAAGGATGCGCAGGGCGAAGCCGAGCGGATCCTCGAGGACTATCGCTGACGCCATCGAACGGGCGAGGCGCCGCTGCGGCCGCGCCTCGCCCTTTCGTTCTCCGGGACAGAAGAGGTCGAACACCGCCGATGCGGGCACCCAGCCGCTCCGATACGCCGGGAACCGGACGGTCCGTCGGACCCGTCGGCCTGCCGCGCCGCCGCACCGTCGAGGCCTGGCTGTTGCTGCTGCCGTCGGTCGTCCTCTTCGCCGCCTTCACCCACATGCCCTTCGTCCGCACCTTCGTCGACGCCTTCTGGTCGACGCCCAAGGGCAAGCGGCCGTCGCATTTCGTCGGCCTCGACAACTGGTCCGACCTCGCTCACGACCCGATCTTCTGGAAGGTACTGGTCAACAACACCTGGTACGCGCTCGGCACCATCCCGCTGTCGGTCGGCATCGCGCTTCTCATGGCGCTGTGGGTGAACGGCACGATCCCCGGCCGCGGCCTCCTGCGTATGGCCTATTTCACCCCGACCGTGCTGCCGATGATCGCCGTCGCCGACATCTGGTTGTTCTTCTACACCCCCGATTACGGCCTCTTCGATCAGATCCGCGGCCTCTTCGGCCTCGCGGCGACCAACCGGCTCGGCGAACCGTCCTCGGCGCTCGTCGCCGTCATGGTGGTGGCGGTGTGGAAGGAGGCGGGCTTCTTCATGATCTTCTATCTCGCCGCCCTGCAGCAGATCCCGCCGGATCTGCGCGACGCCGCGGCGATCGAGGGCGCCTCGCGCTTCGCCTTCTTCCGACGAGTGACCTGGCCGCTGCTGATGCCGGTGACGCTCTTCGTGCTGGTCAACGCCGTGATCAACGCCTTCCGCACCGTCGACCACATCTTCATGATGACCGGCGGCGGACCCGACAATGCCACCAACCTGCTGCTCTTCCGGCTCTACGAACTCGGCTTCAAGTTCTGGGATCAGGGCCAGGCCTCGGCGCTGACGGTCGTTCTCATCGCCGTCCTGTCGACGCTGGCGCTCGTCCAGTTCCTCCTCGCGGGCCGCAGAGTGCACTATCGATGACCCGGCGCCTCCACCCCCTCGTCGCAGCGATCGAGACGGCGCTCGCCTGGGTGCTCGGTCTCGCCTGGCTGGCGCCGCTGCTCTATGCGGTGTGGACGGCCTTCCACCCGCCGGCCTTCGCCACCCGGTTCGATCTCGGCGCGCCGCTGACGCTCGAGAATTTCCAACGCGCCTGGGAGGCGGCACCGTTCGCGCGCTATTTCCTCAACACCGTGGTGATCGTCGCGCTGATCGTCGCCTCGCAGATCGTGCTCGGCACGCTCGCCGCCTTCGCGCTCGCCCGCTTCACCTTCCGCGGTCGCGACCTGCTCTTCGCGGTGATCCTGCTGCAGCTGATGATCGCGCCGGAGATCCTGGCGGTCGCCAACTACCGCACCATGAAGGCGATCGGCGCGGTCGACACCATCTGGGGCATCGTCCTGCCCTATCTCACATCGGCCTTCGGCATCTTCCTGCTGCGCCAGACTTTCCGCACCGTGCCGCAGGACCTCGAGGACGCCGCCCGCATCGAAGGCTGCGGCACGCTCGGTGTCCTCTGGCGGGTCTATGTCCCCGCCGCCCGGCCGGTCTATCTCGCCTATGGCCTCGTCCAGGCGAGTTGGCACTGGAACAACTTCCTGTGGCCGCTGATCATCACCAACTCGGTGGAGAACCGGCCGCTCACCGTCGGCCTCTCGGTCTTCGCCTCGGTCGATCAGGGCATCGACTGGTCGGTGATCACCGCCGCGACGCTGACGACCTCGGGACCGCTGTTGCTCGCCTTCCTGGTGTTCCAGCGCCGCTTCGTCCAGTCGTTCATGAGCGCCGGCCTGCGCTGACGCCAGAGCCCTCCATCTTCGCCGAAACGTCATCGAACGGACGACGCACCGTCATACGACCCGGCCAGTCTCGCCCCGACATTTCGACGAGGAGGCGAGATGACGGCGATCGAGGTGACGGACGCGTTCACGAACACCGCACCGCGCGCGGTGGCGGTCGCACGGCGTCACACCGGTCTCGCCCTGGCGCTGCTCGCGCCTTCGCTCGTCTTCCTGGTGCTCTTCACCTACTGGCCGATCGTCCAGGTCGCCCTCGACGCCCTGACGCTCACCACCTTCGGTTCGAAAGCGGTCACCTACGGCTTCGGTAATTTCGCCCGGCTCTTCGACGACGCCGCCTTCGCCCATGCGGTGACCAACAACCTGATCTACGCCGTCGGCACGGTGGTGCCGTCGATCGCGCTGGCGTTGGCGCTCGCCCTCGGGCTCGAGGAGGCGACCGGCCTCGCCACGACCATCCGCACCGTGGTCTTCTTCCCCGTGCTGATCCCGTTGGTCGCCGCGGCGGCGCTCTTCCTCTTCGTCTTCCTGCCCGGCATCGGCCTGCTCGATCACCATCTGGCGAAACTCGGGGCTCCGCGCACCAACTGGCTCGGTGACCCCGACGTCGCGCTCTTCTCGCTGATCGGCCTGACCGTCTGGAAGAACGCCGCCTACTACATGCTGTTCTTCCTCGCCGGCCTCCAGGCGATCCCCGCCGATCTCTACGAGGCGGCGCGTATCGAGGGAGCCTCGGCCGTTCAGCGGTTCCGCCGCGTGACGCTGCCGCTGCTCGGTCCGACCTTCGCCTTCGTCGTGGTCATCGCGCTGGTCAACGTCGTCACCCAGGTCGACCACGTCGTGGTGCTGACCAAGGGCGGTCCGTCCGACAGCACCAATCTGGTGCTCTTCTACATCTACCAACAGGCCCACGAGAACTTCGACGCCGGCAAGGCCGCCGCCGCCACGGTGGTGTCGCTCACCGCGCTCGCCGCCCTTTCGGTCCTGTCGCTGCGCACGCTCGAACGTGCCGTCCACTACGAGACGTGACCATGGCCGCGTCCCGCTCTCCCCGCCGGCCCGAGCCCGCCCGTCTCCTCGGCATCGCGTTTCTGGCGACCGTGGCGCTCGTCTGGTCGACGCCACTCGCCTGGATGATCGTCGCCTCGTTCCGGCCGCAGAGCTTCGGCGGCCTCGACATGGCGTCGCTGGTGCCGAACTTCACCCCGACGCTCGCCAACTGGCGCGAGGCGCTCGACAGCGCCGACTTCGCCCGCCTCTACCTCAACACCGTGATCGTCTGCCTCGGCATCCTGATGGTGCAGCTCGTCACCATCACGCTCGCCGGCTGGGCCTTCGCCCGGCTCGAGTTCCGCGGCCGTACGGTGCTGTTCTACGCCTTCCTACTGCAGTTGATGTTGGTGCCGCCGATCCTCATCGTCCCCAATCTGGTGACGATCACCCGCCTCGGCCTCTACGACACGCTGACCGCGGTGATGGCGCCCTATTTCGCCTCCGCCTTCGGCGTCTTCCTGATGCGCCAGACCTTCCGCACCATCCCGCGCGACTACGAAGAGGCGGCGGTGATGGAAGGGGCGGCGTGGTGGCAGGTGGTCGCCCGCGTTCTGGTGCCGCTCGCCCGGCCCGGTCTCGTCGCCTTCTCGATCGTCTCGGTCGTCGCCCATTGGAACGAATTCCTGTGGCCGCTGATGGTCGTCTCCTCGACCGAGAACCAGACCCTCACCATCGGTCTCGCCTCCTTCACCCGGGGCGCCGAGAGCGCCTCGCAATGGGGCGTCATCGCGGCGGGGACCTTCCTCGTCGCCGCCACGCTGCTGTCCGCCCTCGCGCTCTTCCCGCGGCAGTTCGTCAATTCCTTCCCCTTTTTCGGCGTCAAATAGGAGAAAGACGATGCGTCCCCTGTCCAAGGTCGCGCTCGCGACCGCATTCGCCCTCTCCCTCGGGCTCGGCTCGGCCGAAGCCGCCACCGAGATCGAGATGTTCTTCCCCGTTCCCGTCGAGGGCAAACTCGCCAAGGAGATGCAGAACCTGATGGAGCGCTTCAACGCCGCCCATCCGGACATCAAGGCGAAGGCCGTCTACACCGGCTCCTACGACGAGACCAACCTCAAGACCCACGCCGCGATCAAGGCCGGCCGGCCGCCGGCGGCGGTGATCATGAGCGCCAACTTCGTGCTCGAGTACCAGATCGGCGACGAGATCGAGGCGCTCGATCCGCTGGTCCAGGCCGACGGCGAGACCTCGGACGGGTTCATGAACCGCTTCTGGCCGGCGCTGCACGGCAACGCCCGCTTCGCCGGCAAGATCTGGGCGGTGCCGTTCCACAACTCGACCCCGCTGCTCTACTACAACACCGACCACTTCAAAGAGGTCGGCCTCGACCCCGCCAATCCGCCCAAGACCTGGGCCGAGTGGTCCGACGCCGCCAAGAAGCTGACCAAGCGCGACGGTGACAAGACCGTGCGCTGGGGCCTGATGTTGCCGTCGAACTACGACTATCTCGGCTGGATCATGACGGCGCTCGACATGTCGAACGGCGGTCAGTACTATAACACCGAATACGGTGGTGAGGTCTATTACGACCAGCCGTCGATGCGCGGCGCGCTGACCTTCGTCGACAATCTCATCCACCGCGACAAGGTGATGCCGGAAGGCGTCACCGACGGCAAGGTCGTGTCGACCGCCTTCTTCGCCGGCGAGGCCTCGATGGTGTCGCTGTCGACCGGCTCGCTCTCCTTCATCCGCGAGAACATGAAGCAGGGCAACGCCGTCGCCTTCGTGCCGGCCAACATCCGCAACGGCCGCGCCATCGGGGGCGCCTCGTTGTTGATGCCGAAGGGGCTCACCGCGGAGCAGAAGAAGGCCTCCTGGACCCTGATCAACTGGCTGACCAGCCCCGAGATCTCCGGCCACTGGAGCCGCTTCACCGGCTATTTCGCCCCCAACAAGGCGGCCTACGATCTGCCGGAGATGAAGACCTTCCTGGCCGAGAACCCGGACGCCAAGGTCGCCGTCGACCAACTCGCCTATGCGCGCTCGTGGTTCGCCACCTATTCGACCGTCGCCGTGCGCAAGGCGCTCGAGGACGAGGTCCAGGCGGTGCTGTCGGGCAAGAAGAAGCCGCTTGAGGCGCTGAAGGCCGCCCAGGCCAAGGCCGAGGAGATCATGGCTCCCTACGTCGCCGCGACCGCGATGAACCTGCCGAAGTGATCGGCGCGCGTCACGAGACCCCCGAGCCCGCGTTCCTCGCGAACGCGGGCTCGACCCGTCCCCGAACACCGCCCGCGTTCCTCGCGAACGCGGGCTCGACCCGTCCCCGAACACCGCCCGCGTTCCTCGCGAACGCGGGCTCGACCCTTCCCCGTACCCCGCCCGCGTTCCCGGTGGACGCGGACTCGACCCGTCCCCGAACCCCGTTTCTTCCCTCGAGACCGAGACCCGCCGCATGATCCTCGCGCACCTCTCCGACCTCCACCTCCGCCCCGTCGGCGTGCCCGCCTACCGCGTCGCCGAGACCAACAAGCTCTTCGCCCGCGCCGTCGACGCGCTCTTGGCGCTGGAGCCGCGCCCCGACGCGGTGGTGATCACCGGCGATCTGACCGACTGCGGCCTCGTCGAGGAATACGAGGTGCTCGCCGAGCAACTCGCCCGCCTGCCGATGCCGGTCCATCTGGTGCTCGGCAACCACGACCGCCGCGAAACCTTCCGCGAGGTCTTCGGCGACACGGAGGGTGCGGCCGAGGGCTTCACCGGCTTCGACGTCGACGTCGCCGGCGTGCGGGTGATCGGCATCGACACGGTGATCCCCGGCGCCTCCTTCGGCATGCTGTGCGAGGCTCGTCTCGCCCATCTCGAAGAGCTTCTCGCCGCCCGCCCCGACGTTCCGACGCTGATCGCCATGCACCACCCGCCGGCCGCCTGCGGCATCGGCCACATGGATCGCATCGCCCTGATGGAGGGCGCCGAGCGCCTCGCCGAGATCGTCGCCCGCCACCCCAACGTCGAGCGCGTGCTCGCCGGCCATCACCATCGCCCGATCCAGTCGCGCTTCGCCGGCACCATCCTCCAGGTGGCGCCGTCGGTCGCCCATCAGGTGGTGCTCGACCTCTCCGAATACGGACCGTCGGCCTTCGTCATGGAGCCCGCCGCCTATCTCGTCCACGCGCTCGTCGATGGAGCGGTGGTTTCTCACCAGGCCTACGTCGAGCGCCACGACGGGCCTTATCCGTTCATCCTCGACCCCGAGTATCCGGGCCTCGCCTGAGCCCCGGCAGCCCGTGTCCCCCGGCCCGACACGCGCTCGAGAGCGTCGTCGGGCCGGGAGACGCGATGTCCCCGATGTCGAGGAAGGGTTTCGCTCTCTCGCGGGACAGGGGCGGGAGGCGATCGGTTTCGGAGGTGGAAGAGCCATGACGGGCGACGCGGGAACAAGGCTCGGTCGGTGCCATTGCGGCGCGGTGCGTTTCGAGGCGACGCTGGTCGACGACCTCGCGTCGGTCCGCCGCTGCACCTGTTCCTATTGCCGGATGCGTGGCGCCGTCGTCGCCATGGCGAAGACGGGCGGGGTGGTCGTCACCGAGGGCGAGGACGTGTTGACGAGCTACCGTTTCCACACCGGAACGGCGCAGCACTTCTTCTGTTCTCGCTGCGGCATCTACACCCATCATCAGCGGCGGTCGGACCCGAACCTCTTCGCGGTGAACGTGGCCTGCCTCGAGGGTGTGAACCCCTTCGCATTCTCCGAAGTGCCGGTCATGGACAGCATCCGACACCCGACCGACACCGGCGAACCGCAGCGTCGGGCGGGAACCCTCCGCTTCGACCCCGCCGACCGACCCGTGATCCGCGACGGAGTATGAGCCCGCCGTCTCCCGACGGATCCGCTTCGCCGCGTTCCGGCGTCGACCTCGCCCCCCGACGCGCCGGGCCCCGAATTCGCTCGAGACGCGTCGATCGGCTCACCGCTGCACGCTCGAGCCGGCCGCTGGGTGCTTTCGTCCGGCGGATCGAGACGTTCACCGGCACTCGGATCGGGTGCCGCAGCGGAAGGGTTTCGGGCCTCTGTCGGTGGCTGCACCGAGAGAGTGGTTCCGGCGGCTTTTCATTGGTTGCACCGAGGGTTGGCCTCGATCGTCGCCCGCCGGATCCGGTCCGCGACGAAGCGTCGATCGTCGAAGATTAGCCAGTTAAGCTATCGAAGAAATCCGATTTTCTGCTTCTCATTTGTATATCGGCTGTTGCAATTCCACCGGCCTTCGGGTCATTTTTAAAACGATTAAGTAATTTCGCGAATGTCCGGAAGGGGGGTCCGATGATCATGCGAGATTGTCTGCACGCGCAGAGTGAGTATCTGCCGAGGGCCGCTTCTCGCTCCTGGTGCGGCAGCCGGTTCTCCTTTTTCAGTATGATTCTGATCGGTGTTTCTTGTGTTCTGGGCGGCCCGTCGTCTCCGGCGGCGGCTCAGGATCAGAGGGTGATCTCGCCCGGCCACATGGCCATCACCGGGTTTTCGGGCTTCCACGTGCCGAGGGCGGACGAGGGGTTCCCCCCCAATGTCGACCCGATCGACGAAACCTTCATCGATCCCTCCCGCGCGACCCTGCGAATCTTCGACATTTCGAATCTCGGCGGTCCGGCCGACGGGCAGCTCGTGAACGTCCCCGAGCCGTTCGAGGTGTCGGCGGCGCAGATCGGACAGGTCTTCGGTCTGGCCTATGACGACGGCCGCGGCGTCGACGGTCGCGCTCCGGCGGGATCGACGCCGAACCTGTACACGACCGCGACGTCTCTCCACGGCATCCGGATCGTCAGGCCGGACACCGACAAGGACGGCCGCCCCGAACGACTTCGGCAGGGCCGATTGGGCGCGCGATTCATGGACGGTCAGTTCGGGCCGAACGACGCCGGCCCCGGCGCGATCTGGAAGATCGACGGGACGACCGGTGCGGTTTCCCTGTTCGCCCGTATCCCGGACAACAGCGGTCCCGGCCTCGGCAACATCGCCTTCGACAGCCGCAACCGGCAGTTCTTCGTCTCCGACGTCGATACCGGCCGCATCTACCGGATCACCATGGAAGGCCGTGTGACCGATTCGTTCGATCACGGCGTCAACGGCCTCAGAGCCGCGGGGCTCGCGCCGATCGCCGACGACGGGGCGGTCATGAACATCACCAGCGGCTCCTTCGTGGCGGAGGATCCCGGCACCTGGGGTTACACCCAGGACGCCCGCCGTGTGTGGGGCGTCGGCGTCCTGCGCGGGCGGCTCTACTACGCCGTCGGCTCGAGTGCCGCGAAGATCTGGTCGGTGGGGATCGGCCGCGACGGTTCGTTCCTCGACGACGCGCGCTGGGAGATCGACGTCGCCGGCACGCCGGGTTTCGCCGTGACCGACATCGCCTTCGACGGCAAGGGCGTCATGTACCTCGCTCAGCGTGGGCCGGTCGAAAACCGATACGACTACACGAGCTTCGCCAAATCCGGTGACGGAGAGGTTCTGCGCTACTTCCTGAAGAAGTCCGTCGATCCGTCGAAGCCGGACGTGTGGACCGGGCCGGAAAGCTACGCCACGGGCTGGCCCGCGAAGCATCGGCAGAGCGCCGGTGGTGTCGATCTCCAGTACGGCTATCGCGACGACGGACGGATCGATTTCAACGCCTGCGACACGACCGTCCTCGCCACCGGCGACGATCTCCTGGGTGCCGGCTCGCCGTCGCCTCAGGTCGTCCACGGGGCGCAACTCACCGACAAGACGCTGGTGCGGCCCCTCAATCAGCCGCCGAGCCGCAGCTGGTTCTTCGACTTCGACGCCTACTTCGAAGATACCGGGGTCACCGGACACGTCGGCGACGTCGAAGTGTGGCGCCCGTGCGAGGGTCGACCCGGCAATGGTCGGTGGAGCTGGCGCCAGACCAGGATCACGACGTTCCCCGGATCGGACGTTTGCCTGATGCCCGAAGAGGTCGTCTACGAATGTGATCCGAACGGCGAACTGATCGCGAACATCTATTTCCGAGGGACCAATGTCCCCGGTGCGAACACCCTGCGCGCCCAGCTCGGGACGCCCGGCCTGACGCTCTGGCCCGGCCGACAGACGCGCTCGACGGGTCGTCATCCGTTCAGCTTCTGGCTCGGTTCGACGTTCCCGGGTGACCGCATCCGCCTGGATCTGTGTCTGTTCGACGGGAGCGTCGGAGAGCAACCGGGTATCGCCTATCCGTGCTGCCGAGGCAGCATCGAGATCGTGGCTCCTGATTTCGTTTGCCGGTGAGGAGGGGGACGATGAACCTGTTTTCTCGAGCGTCCATGCCTCGTATCCGCCGGCGCGTCGCGCCCTGGCTCGCCGCCCTCGCGGCGTTGGTGACGGTCGCCATGACCGCCCCCGCCGAAGCGCAGGCCGACAGGCGGGTGCGGCCCTTCGCCACCACCACCTTCCCGCCGCCGGGCTTCGTTCCGTCGAGCCCGGCCGCGGCGAGCGTGAGGTCGCCCTACAAGCTCCGCTTCCACAAGACGGCGCGGCAGATCGGTTGCGACTACGTGAGCTACAAGATCCGTGTCCAGGTGGACATGGATCCGGGCCTTCTGGCCGACGGGACCTTCGTCGGAAGTTTGGCGTCGACGCGGTTCGATTTCCGCGATGCGCTTCCCGCCGGCGTGACCGCCACCCGCGTCGACATCGCCGGTGATGTTCTCGCCGCGTCGTCCGGGAGCGCGCTTCAGGTCGCCGCGACCGGTCCCGTGACGATCCCCGACATCCGCTTCGACCCGGCGGCCTTCGCGCCGGGCAGGTCGTCGCTCTCCTTCGAGATCGACATCGATGCCCGGATCGATCGCACCGCCTTCGGATCTCCGTCGGCGATCGAAAACCAGGCGGTGCTCGAGATCTCGACCCCCACCGGTCCCTATGCGACGATCGGCTCGCACGATCCGGCTCATCCGGAGGATGGCGACGAGTTCAACGGGATCCCGACGGCTCTCGTGGTCGACCTGAGCGGATGCGGCCCGTCCGCGTCTTCTCAGGGCTCGGCGCCGAGCACCGGCACCAGCAGCACCCAGTTCGGTCTCGCTCGACCGAACGGGCAGCCGCCGGTCGGCGGCGAAGCGTGTTACCGGCTGGTCGAGGGCGAACTCCTGTGCTCGCCGACCGGCAACGGAACCTGGATCTACCGCATGCCCGTCGGCCCGGAGATGAGCGGCAGGACCGTCGAGTTCATGCCGGGCACGCCGGGCGTCTTCGTCGATCCGCCGATGGCCGTGGTGCCGAACGGCGGCGGCGTTCTCCAATGGACCATCCACGGCGCCCGACCGGGCATGACGCTCCTCTTCTCGGCCGTCGGACACGAGGTTTCCTCCGGACCGGCGGAAGGCTGGGGCATCTGCTGCCGACAGCTCGTCGAGATCGTCGTTCCCGTGGAGGACTGCCCGCGGCCCGATCTGCAGCGGCTCGTGGTGCAGAAGCAGGCTCTACCCGGCCGGTGCGATCCCGGCGCCGCGCAATGCACCTTCCGCATCACGCTCACCAATCGTGGCACCGCGCCCCATGTCGGCGAACTGAGCTTCACCGACAGCATCATGGGCGGTCAGGCTCGGATCGCGGCCCCGCCCGCGGCTCCCTGGCAGTGCTCCGCCACGGCCACACCGACCGTCTGTCGCCATCCGGCCACCACGCTGGCGCCGGGGCAGTCGGTCTCCGTCGATCTGACGCTCGACAATCTCTCGACGCGCCGGTGGGACCAGGCGCTCAACTGCGCCCGGATCGACGGCCCGAGTCCGTCGAACGCACGCCGTCGGTCGACCGTCGCCTGCGCCTTGGCCCGCCACGCCCGCTCGGCGGCCGCGTAGCTCGGGAAGATGCCGACGATGTCGAGCTTGTCGGTATCGACGAACTCGGTGCCCTGCGGGTCCTCGAGCTCGCCGCCGAAGACGAGGTGCAGCAACTGCCTGGTCATGCGCGTCCCCTTGTGCGACCGGCCCTCGTGCAACCGGGATGGC
>CALMYM010000035.1 GCA_937873675.1 uncultured Alphaproteobacteria bacterium
TTCACCGTCCTGTTGGTGGAACAGAACTTCCACTTCGCCTCCACCGTCGCCGACCGCCACTACGTGGTCGAGCACGGGCGGGTCGTGGACATGATCGAAAACGACGCGATCGCCGCGAACGCCGCGCGTCTCCATGCGTTCCTGGGCGTGTGAGGGTAGCCATGATCGAGCTTCTCGGAATATCCCCGCAGGCCCTGTTCGGACAACTGTTCCTCGGCCTGATCAACGGCGCCTTCTACGCCATATTGAGCCTCGGGCTGGCGGTCATATTCGGCCTCTTGAACGTCATCAACTTCACGCACGGCGTCCAATACATGATGGGCGCGTTCGGGGCGTGGATGGCGCTGGAATATCTCGGCATCCCGTTCTGGGGCGCGTTGGTGCTCTCGCCGATCCTCGTCGGGCTCGTCGGCATGGTCTTCGAGCGGACGCTGCTGAAGCGGCTGTATCACCTCGACCATCTCTATGGTCTGCTGCTCACCTTCGGCCTCGCCCTGATCGTCGAGGGTCTGTTCCGCAGGCAGTACGGATCCTCGGGTCTGCCCTACGACAACCCTCTGCCCGGCGGCGCCAATCTCGGCTTCATGTTTCTTCCCTACTACCGCGCCTTCGTCGTGGTGGTCTCGCTGGTCGTGTGCCTCCTCACCTGGTTCGTCGTCGAACGGACCAAGCTCGGGTCGTATCTGCGTGCCGCCACCGAGCGCGCCGATCTGGTGCAGGCATTCGGCGTCGACGTGCCGCGCATGGTGACGCTGACCTACGGCTTCGGCGCGGCCCTCGCCGCCTTCGCGGGCGTCCTCGCCGCGCCCGTCTATCAGGTGAGCCCGACCATGGGCTCCAACCTCATCATCGTCGTGTTCGCGGTCGTGGTGATCGGCGGCATGGGCTCCATCATGGGCGCCATCGTCACCGGCTTCGGGCTCGGCGTCGTCGAGGGGCTCACCAAGGTGTTCTACCCGGAAGCCTCGTCCACGGTGATCTTCGTCGTCATGGCGATCGTCTTGATGCTGAAACCCGCCGGTCTCTTCGGCACCGCGAAATGAGGGCGCCCCGATGATGAACTCCTCCTCCTCGACCATGCCCGTCGCGACCTCGCCGATCGCGGCCCGCTCCCGGACGGTCCCCTGGATCGCGGCGATCTCGATCGCCGTCCTGGCCGCGCTGCCGCTCGTGGTCTATCCCATCTTTCTCATGAAGTTGATGTGCTTTGCGCTGTTCGCGTGTGCCTTCAATCTGATGCTCGGATATACGGGACTGCTCTCGTTCGGCCACGCCATGTTCTTCGGTGGGTCGGCCTATGTCTGCGCCTATACGGCGAAGGTACTCGGCTTCACGCCGGAACTCGGCGTTCTCGCCGGTACCGCCTTCGCCGCCGTCCTGGGCCTGATCGCGGGGCTGCTCGCGATCCGTCGCCAGGGCATCTACTTCGCCATGGTCACGCTGGCGCTCGCGCAGATGTTCTTCTTCTTCTGCCTGCAGGCCAAGTTCACCGGAGGCGAAGACGGTCTCCAGGCGGTGCCGCGCCGCGACTTGTTCGGCATGATCGACATGTCCCGTGACGAGCACCTCTACTACTTCGTCCTGGGCGTATTCCTGTTCGGATTCTTCGTGATCTACCGCACGATCCATTCGCCCTTCGGGCAGGTCCTGAAGGCCGTTCGCGAGAACGAGCAGCGGGCGATATCGCTCGGCTATCACGCGAACCGCTACAAGCTGCTGGCCTTCGTCCTCTCCGCCGCCCTGACCGGTCTGGCCGGCTCGACCAAGGTGCTGGTGTTTCAATTGGCGTCGCTGACCGACGTCGCCTGGCAGATGTCGGGCGAGGTCGTGCTGATGACGTTGGTAGGAGGTATGGGAACAGTCTTCGGCCCAGTTGTTGGCGCGGCACTGATCGTGACCTTGGAGAATTATCTCGCAGGCCTCGGCGAATGGTTACTCGTGATCCAGGGCGCAATCTTTGTTGTCGCCGTCTCCCTCTTTCGACAGGGCCTCGTTGGAGAGATCGCCGCCACAGCAAGACGCTACACCTCAAAGAAGTTAAGCGTGTGAGGCATTCTTGCCCTCTTAGTGCCAGCGCTTCTCCCGCGAACGTGTAACGTGTCGGGTTCGTCTGCGCCTCGGCGCTTTGGGGCAGGCTGCGTTGTTCGGCCTCGGCCGATATTGCCCATCAACTCGAAGAGCCGCGGTTGTTGAACCAATCGACCGCCTTGAGGGATGACCACCAGCGTGGACGGTGGATCACCTCGGCCTTGTGGAGCCGATTGATCTGTTCGCCGAGGGCATTTCCGACGGGATTCCCGATGCTGCCCACACCAGGAACAGCACCGGCGTAGGCGAGGCGGTATAGCGGATCGACAGGTATCAAACACCTGAGGCTCGCGTGCACCGTTCGGCTTGCCCGCCAATCGACGATCCCCTGCGCGAAGGCACCTATACGAAGCAAAGACTTAGAATTGGTTCGGCCTCGGAGCTCGAAACCGCAAATTGGCGAGGTCGTTCAGATGCGGTGTCGCCTTTTCCGAGATCGTAATCTGAACCGATAGACCACGAACAACACCTTGAAGTTATATCTGTCTTACCAGACGAGCCATTGAACATCGCGTAATGGGAATTGCCATCACGGTTTTACTTTGGCAGACTTCACAAATTCGAAGAATTTCTCCCCGCCATGGAGGATTTGAGCCACGTGCGTCACATCGATCTGTCTCGTTGGTGCGGCCGCGCCTTCGACCAGGCCGATATCGATCACGCGGAGATCACTGTTCATCTGACCAAACTCGTCCGGCGCCGCGAGATCGGCAAGGCATCCCAAGCGAGGAGTCGTAACGGTGAAGCCCCACCACGAGTTCCCTGCCGAGCCGAAGATCGAAACCTCCCATCGGAGTTGCCCGAGCCTCACGCCCTCGCCTTTTCGCGCTTCCTGCTGCCGATCAGTGCCATCAGCATCGGGCCGAGGCTGAAGCCGCCCTCTTCCGCTTTGCGCGTCAGACTGCGCAGATAGCCGCCGGCTGACGCGATCATCGCGTGGCGTTGCAGGATCGCCGCGACGACGACCGCCGCCTGAACCTCACCGAGGATCCCTCTCGCTTCCTCCCAAGCGCTCGGAGAAATCCCGAGCATCGGCCGCACCACAGCCGCGGTGGCGAGGAAGTCGCGCCAGTTGGAGATGCCGTCTCGGGCATAGTCGACGATGTCGGGACAGGCCTGGAGCACCATCCCCAGGGGGAAGGCGCCATTCGCGAGTTTGGGCGCTCGTGGTTCGATCTCTGCCCTCGCCGCCCTCACTTCTCGGAAGCGAGGTTCAAGTTCAGTAGAGGGGTGTGGGTTTGAATTCTGTATGTGACGCTCAATTTGAGACTCATCGGCGCTCGTATTCTCGTCTTTTCCATGCGTTTCCAACAGCATGAACACATCGTCGGCAAGCGTGGAGAGATCCTCGGCGATCCCTTCGAGTTCGGTGAGCCCGGCGTTGCGCGGAATGCCCTCGACGATCGAGCGGAAATGGGCGTGGACCTCGCTCCAGTCGGCCGGCCCCCTGCCTTCTCGGCGCGTCGCGACACCCTCCTCAAGACCGGCAGCGATCATCTTGGCGATGTCGCGGCGGCAGATGGTGATGCGCTCGCGCGCCAGCCTGAGCGCCCGATCGGCGGCCCGGACGTCTTCGGCCAAGCTCTCGATCTCCTCGGCACGGGCGACGAGCGGCGTGAGATCGAAGCCGAAGGCCTGATCGATCTCACCCCCCTCCCCTTTGCGGGCGTAGCGCTTGCCGTTGGGGCTGTCGCGACGCACGACGAGGCCAGCGTCGACCAGGCCCGCGATGTGACGGCGCAGGGTCGCCGGCGCCATGCCGTGGGCCCGGAGCGCCAACTGCCGGTTCGACGGCCACACCACGAGCCTGTCGCCCGACAGCGTAGTCTCTGGGTGGAAGCTCAGAAGCGCGTCGAGCACCGCCAGCGCCCTCTCGGAGACCCCGAGTTTGGCTTTGGCAGTACAGATCGAACGAAAGACCTCCCACTTGTGGACGACCTTCTCGAGGGCTCGCGCCTCCGCCTTGGACTGCGCCGCCACATGGGCAAGCGTCAGCGATCGCCCTCCGAAGGGCGTTCTGGACTGATAGGGCTGCATGATGCCTTTGCCTTCTTTCGGGCAAAGAAAATCTGCTCGCCGTCAACGACAAGCCGACGGGTTCTAAAACCTTGACAGCGATTCGCGGAAGTGTGATTCTCTCAGTCGCCAAACTAGAGAGATGGGCTTCCGGAACGTCGTTTCGGGGGCCTTTCTTCTTTGCGGACTACCTCTTCGTGGACACGTTCGAAACCGGCGGGGCTGATCCAGGTCACCCCTCGCCCTGTGTTTGCCCTCCCTCTTCCAAGAACCGCCGATGAAGTTCGTCGAGCCGTGAGGCGACGAAAGCTCCGAACTTGGGCGCGAGACGCTCGTCGATGGTGAGAGTGGTCTTGCCTCGGCCGTATTCGACCCGCGCCGCCTTCAGGCCGCCGGAGGTCGACCATTCGATCACCGAACGCTCGGTACGCGTGGCGCTCAAGGTGAGACAACCGAAAACCAACGCGAAGCGTCCGTCGGAGTCGCTCGCGCGGAACTGCTCGGAGGCGCGGAGTTCGGTGAGCCTCTCTGCGACACCGGCGAGCTCAAGCCCTTCGGCGACGGTGAGCCATCGTGCGCGACCGGCTTTTCCGGCGGGGCCGATATCGATCAGGAGATCCTCGGGGATCATCCTCGCGACCGAAATGTAACGACTGAGATCGCCCTTGTCGGTCGACAAGGCCGCGACAATCACGGCCCGCTCGAACCCCATGTCCTCCAGGCGACGGGCAAAGAGGGCCTTCTCGATGAAGGAGAGATCCTTGCGCTCAAGGTTCTCTTTGCCCTGGGCAACGACCAACTCGTCGTCCGTCATTTTCTGAACGACGGCCCGAACCGATCGGCCGAGGCGAGCCACGGCGCGCAGGCGTCTATGCCCGTAGGCGACCTGGTATCGCCCCGTCTCCCTCGGATGAGGCCGAACAAGAATGGGGACCTGCTGCCCGCTGACCTCGATACTCTCGACGAGAGCATCGAAGCTCGGATCGACCTCGAGCGTCAGTCGATCACGAACCATCGATCCATCGATCAGAGCAGGGTCGAGCTCGATCACGACTTGGCCGGCGGCCAACTGCTCTTGAAGCCGAGACGCTGCCTTCGCATCGTCCGCGAGCTGCTGCAACGAACTGCCCATCGCAGAGATGGCACCGCTGCGCACTCGCTCTTTGTCGTGAGCGGGCGGCGGGTTGGGAGCTCCCAACTTGGTCATGAACAGCGAGTTCACAGTGTCCTTGCGGCTCATGGCAGATCGACCTCTCGGACATCGTCCCCATACGAAGCGCTGACCATTCGATTGGTCGAACGGTTGGGAGCTCCCAACACGGCGACAGAACGGCCCCGCACGATTGCCGGAAAGCTTCGGCTACGATCGATCGAGATCATGCGCCTCGCCCCCATGCCGCCTTGATCAGCCCTTCGATCTCGCCATTCACCCCGTCGAGCGCCTCCATCGCGCGGTCATAGGTGGAGCGCGTCATGTTTTCTCGGCCAATCTCGTAGAGCGTCTGCTTGGTCAGACCCGCGTCCGAAATCGCGGTGCTCTTCACCATCGGATTGGTGAGCACGTGATCGCCGAAGAGATTGCGGAGGAAGGCGACGACCTTGGTCTGCGGACCGTCCTGAGCTTCGTAGCGGGTCACCAAATATCGGATGAAGTCGTATTGCAGGCGCCCGCCGGCCTCGCGAACGACCGAGAGCAGGTCGTGCGTCATGAGCAGGAACTGGCTCATCGATGCGAGATCGAGCATCTGCGGATGGATCGTGATCGTCATCGATGTCGCGGCGCAGAGACCACTCAGCGTGAGGTAGCCGAGCTGGGGAGGGCAGTCGATCACAACGACGTCGTATCGATCGGCGACATCGTCGAGCGCTTCGGCGATACGCAGATAGAAGACCGAACCTTCTCCGTGACCGCCGCGGGCGAGTGCGCGCGGCGTGGTGTGCTCGAACTCCATCAATTCGAGATTTCCCGGCACGAGGTCCAATCCGTCGAAGTAGGTCTTTCGAACCACCTCGCGCAGAGCCTTGCGCTCGTCGTCATAACGTATGGCCGCGTAGAGCGTCTCGTTGGCGCCGACGTCCGTCTCGGGCAACACGCCGAGGAGAGCCGACAAACTTGCTTGCGGATCGAGATCCACGGCGAGCACTCGATACCCCTGCAGGGCGAGGTACTGGGCCAGATGGGCCGACGTGGTGGTTTTGCCCGAGCCACCCTTGAAGTTGGTGACCGCGACGACCTGAAGATGTTCTTGGCCGGAGCGATGCGGAACAAATTCACGCGCATCCCGCCCGCGCGCCGACGCGGCGAGCAAGGCCCGGATCTCGTTGATCTGAGAAAGCGTGTAGAGGCGCCGTCCCGAATGAGTGAGATCGGGTTGCGGACCTTCTCCGGCGAGAGTCATCTTACGAAGGGTCGAGTCGGAAATACCCATCAGGCGAGCAGCCTCGCCGGATGTGAAACGCCGCAGCGTCTTCTGGGACGTCGGGGGGAAGAGCGCTTCGCTCATCGCCTGGAGTTGGGAACTCAGCAGACGCGCGTGTTCGCCGATCATCATGTCGACGGTCGCACCACCATCTGCGGAGGGCATTCGGAGCGTGTTCACGTTCGCATCTCTCGTCACGAAAAAATCGCCGTTTCGGCCTCTTTGTCGTGACGATACGGAAATGCGCGATTCTGGCAAGAACTTATTGGTTAACGCTTTCTTACCCGCCAACGAGCCCATCACAGATCAACCCCCAGCAATCCTCGAATCAAAGGTTTCGATTCCAGAGACGGCGGCAAGAATGAACGTGATCGGTCGCAGGCGCCTCCCGGCGAATTTGCCGGGGGAGAACGACCTGCATCCTCGATCACGGACAATTCGACGATTGACCCGCAGCGGACATCTTTTCGGCGAGACCCCGTCAAATTCGCCGGTCTGACGGCGTGCATCGTTCGTGCTCACCTCGGTCTCGTTCGACGAGATCGAGGAGCGAGCGATGCGGGCAGTGGTGATCGAGAGGCGCGACTACGGTCGAGCGACGGATCTTCTCGACCAGATGTTCCGCCTTCGGGCGCGGGTCTTCGACGGCCGGCTCGGTTGGGACGTCGTGGTGGAGGAGGGCAGGGAGGTCGACGGCTACGACGACGTCGGCCCGACCTATGTCCTGGCGGTGGACGCTCGGGGAACCGTCGTCGGTTCGGTCCGTCTGCTGCCGGCGCTCGGTCCCAACATGCTGGCGCACACGTTTCCGCAGTTGCTCGCGACCGGCCGGCTCGACGCGCATGCGCGGATGATCGAAGCGTCGCGCTTCTGCGTGGAGACCGCGATCGGCGGCGCCCGACGTGGCCAGGTCCTGAACGATGCGACGCTCACCCTCTTCGCCGGCGTCATCGACTGGTCGATGCGCTCCGGCTTCGACGAGATCGTCATGGCGACCGACGTCCGCTTCGAGCGGATCCTGAAGAGGGCGCACTGGCCGATGCAGCGGTTGGGAGAGGTGACAATGATCGGCGAGACCCCGAGTATCGCGGGACGTCTCCCGGCCGACCACATCAGCTTCGAGACCGTACGGCCACCCCGCTACGTCTTCTCGCGGCTCGCGCCGCTCTCGTCGGCCGCGTGACGCCATGACCACGCGCCGCTCCCATCCCCGCCTCGTTCGCAAGCTCGAGGAAGCGCTCGGACCCGAGCTCTGCGCGCGGCTCGAGGAGTCGACCGTCGTCGAGCTGATGCTCAACCCCGACGGACGGCTCTTCGTCGAGCGGCTGGGGGAGGGGATGCAGGCGCTCGGGCAGATGTCGGCGAGCGCCGCCGAGATCGTCATCGGCAGCGTCGCCCATACGCTCGGCCAGGAAGTCGATGTCGATCGACCGATCGTCTCGGGGGAGCTGCCGATCGGCGGCCACCGGTTCGAGGGACTGCTGCCGCCGGTCGTCGCAGCGCCGACCTTTTCGGTCCGCCGCCGCGCCTCCCGCCTGATTCCGCTTTCGGCCTATGTGGCGAGCGGGGCGATGACCGAAGTCCAACACGAGGCACTGGTCGCGGCGATCGCCGCCCGCCGCAACATCGTCGTCGTCGGTGGCACGGGGTCGGGCAAGACGACGCTCACCAATGCGGTCATCGCCGAGATGGTGCGGGTCGCGCCCGAGCATCGACTGGTGATCCTCGAGGACACCACCGAGATCCGTTGCGAGGCCGAGAACGCGGTGTTTTTACGCACCTCCGACGCGGTCGACATGGGCCTTCTGCTCAAGTCGACGCTGCGGCTGCGGCCCGACCGGATCATCGTCGGCGAGGTTCGCGACGGCGCCGCGCTGACCCTGCTCAAGGCCTGGAACACCGGCCACCCCGGCGGGATCACCACGGTCCATGCCAACGACGCGGCCGCTGCCCTGGTCCGGCTCGAACAGCTCACGGCCGAGGTCAGCCCACGGCCGATGCGCGAAGTGATCGGCGAAGCGGTCGATCTCGTCGTCGGCATCGAGCGCACGGCGTCCGGTCGGCGCATCCGCGAACTGCTCGAGGTCGAAGGCCATGCCGACGGCCGTTGGATCACCCGCCCGATCGCCACCGAGGATCGCTCCCATGTCGCCTGACCGTCTCGCATCACTCGTTCTCACGAGCCTCCTCGCCACGGCGCTCTTCGCCGGTCCGGCGCTCGCCTCCAGCGGTGGCAGCCTTCCCTGGGAGAGCCCGCTGCAGCAGATCCAGCAGTCGATCACCGGCCCGGTCGCCGGCTTCATCGCGCTCGCGGCCGTCGCGGTCGCCGGCGGCATGCTGATCTTCGGCGGCGAGCTCAACGATTTCGCGCGGCGGCTGATGTATGTGGTGCTGGTCGCCGGCATCCTCCTCGGCGCCTCGCAGATCGTTGCGCTCTTCGGTGCGACCGGCGCCTCGATCGGCATCTCGACCGATGGGGCAGGAGAGGGGAACGATGGCTGACGCCCCCTCTCGGCTCGAGCGCACCCGGATCCATCGAGCCCTGTCGCGACCGAACCTGCTGATGGGAGCCGACCGCGAGCTGGTCCTCGTCACCGGCCTCGCCGCGGCGATCCTGATCTTCGTCGTCCTCGACTGGCTCGCCGCGATCATCGGCATGGTGATCTGGATCGTCGTCCTCGGGGCGCTCCGGATGACGGCCAAGGCCGATCCGCTGATGCGGTCGGTCTATGTGCGCCACGTGCGTTATCGCCCGACCTATCTGCCGACCACCTCGATCGCCCCGAGACGACGGAGGGTCGCATGATCGCGCTTCCTCGCTCCCGCGGTTCCGCACCGTCCTTCTCCGATCTCGTGCCCTACGCGGCGCTGGTCGACGACGGCGTCATCCTGCTCAAGGATGGGTCGCTGATGGCCGGGTGGTACTTCGCCGGTCCCGACAGCGAGAGCTCCACCGACGCCGAGCAGAACGACATCGCCCGGCGGATCAACGCCATCCTGGCGAGGCTCGGCTCCGGGTGGATGATCCAGGTCGAGGCGGTGCGGCTGGCGACAACCGCCTATCCGGCACGCGAGCGCAGCTTCTTCCCCGATCCCGTCTCCCGCGCGATCGACGAGGAGCGCCGCCTCCACTTCGAGCGGGAGAGCGGGCATTTCGAGAGCCGGCATGCGCTGATTCTGACTTGGAAGCCGCTCGCGCCCCGCAAGGCCGGGCTCGCCCGCCTCGTCCACGCCGATGCGGAATCGCGAGAGCTCGCCTTCGTCGATACCGCCCTCGACTTCTTTGCGAACGCGATCCGTGAGGTCGAGCAGTATCTCTCGACGATCCTGTCGATCCGCCGCATGCGCACCCGCGAGGCGAGAGCGGCCGGCGGCGTCCGGATCGCCCGTTACGACGAGCTCTTCCAGTTCATCCGCTTCTGTCTGACCGGAGAGAACCACCCGGTACGGCTGCCGACGGTGCCGCTCTATCTCGATTGGCTCGCCGTCGCCGAGTTCCATCACGGGCTCGGGCCGCAGGTCGACGGGCGCCGGCTCGCCGTCGTCGCCATCGACGGACTGCCGGCCGAGAGCACACCCGGCATCCTGGAAGTCCTCGACCGAATGCCGCTCGCCTATCGCTGGTCGACGCGCTTCATCCCCCTCGATGCCCACGAGGCGCGGGAGCGATTGGAGCGGACGCGCAAGAAGTGGCAGCAGAAGGTTCGGCCCTTCCTCGACCAGCTCTTCCAGACGGCGAGCCGGTCGGTCGATCGCGACGCCGCCGACATGGTGGCGGAGACCGAGGATGCCATCGCCGAAGCCTCCTCGGGTCTCGTCACCTTCGGCGCCTACACCGCCGTCGTCGTCCTCTTCGGTGAAGACGAGGCGCGTCTGCGAGACGAGGCCGAGGCGGTGCGCCGTCTCATCCAGACCGAGGGCTTCGGTGCGCGGATCGAGACGCTCAATGCGACCGAGGCCTTCCTAGGCTCGCTTCCGGGCAACTCCACCGCCAATGTCCGCGAACCGCTGATCAGCTCGCGCAATCTCGCCGACCTGATCCCGCTCGCCGCCGTCTGGGCAGGGGCGGAGACCGCGCCGTGCCCCTTCTATCCCGAGGGCGCACCGCCGTTGATGCAGGTCGCGTGCGGCTCGACGCCGTTCCGGCTCAACCTCCATGTCGACGACGTCGGCCACACCCTGGTCTTCGGCCCGACCGGCTCGGGCAAGTCGACGCTCCTCGCCCTCGTCGCAGCGCAGTTCCGTCGTTACGCCGGCGCGCAGATCTTCGCTTTCGACAAAGGGCGCTCGATGCTGCCGCTGACGCTCGCCGTCGGCGGCCGACACTACGAGATCGGGGGAGGGGAGGGGGCTCTCGCCTTCGCGCCGCTGCAGGATATTTCGAGCGAAGCCGATCGCGCCTGGGCCGTGGAATGGATCGAGGCCCTCGTCGTGCTCCAGGGCGTGACGGTCGGTCCGGATCACCGCAACGCCATCGCTCGACAGATCGCCCTGATGGCCGAGGCGCGCGGCCGCTCGCTCTCCGACTTCGTCTCCGGCGTGCAGATGCGCGAGCTCAAGGACGCGCTCCACGTCTACACGATCGACGGGCCGCTCGGCCAACTGCTCGACGCCGAGGAGCACGGTCTGGCGCTCGCGGATTTCCAGACCTTCGAGATCGAGGAACTCATGGCGATGGGCGAGCGCAGCCTCGTCCCCGTCCTGCTCCATCTCTTCCGCCGGATCGAGAAGCGGCTCGACGGTCGGCCGAGCCTGATCCTCCTCGACGAGGCCTGGCTGATGCTCGGTCACCCGGTCTTTCGCGACAAGATCCGCGAATGGCTGAAGGTGCTGCGCAAGGCCAATTGCGCCGTCGTCCTCGCCACCCAGTCGATCTCCGACGCGGAGCGATCCGGCATCGTCGACGTGTTGAAGGAGAGCTGCCCGACCAAGATCTGTCTGCCCAACGGCACGGCGCGCGAGCCGGGCACGCGGGAGTTCTACGAGCGCCTCGGTTTCAACGAGCGCCAGATCGAGATCGTCGCGAGGGCGGTGCCGAAGCGGGAGTACTACGTCGTCTCCCCCGTCGGTCGACGGCTGTTCGACATGAGGCTCGGGCCCCTGACCCTCGCCTTCGTCGGCGCCTCGGGCAAATCCGACCTCGCGACGATCCGATCCCTTCACGAAGCGCACGGCGCCGATTGGCCCCGTCACTGGCTCGAGACGAGGGGGATCGCCGATGTCGCGAAGCTCTTTACGTAACATCATGTTCGGCGCGGCCGTCATTGCCGTCTACGCTCTGCCGCCCGGTGCCCACGCCGGCGGCGGCGGGCTCACCGGCGGCGCGACCGAGTGGACGCAGCTCCTCAACAACGGCGAGCTGGTCAGCCTCGTCGGTCAGTCGACCACCCAGATCGACAATCAGATCCGTCAGATCACCCAACTCGCCGAGCAGATCCAGAACCAGCTCCGGATCTACCAGACCATGCTGCAGAACACGGCGCAGCTGCCGGCGCACGTGTGGAGCGACATCACCGGCGATCTCGCCCGGCTCCAGAGCGTCGTCACCAAAGCGCGCGGCATCTCCTTCTCGATGGGCAATGCCGACGACGTACTGACCGCCCGCTTCAAGTCCTACGCCGACTTCAAGACGGGGCTTCCCTCCGGCCAGAGCTTCTCGTCGACCTATCGCGATTGGTCGACGACCAACCGCGACACCATCGCCGGGACACTCGCCGCCGCCGGCCTCACCGCCGAGCAATTTGCGAGCGAGGGCTCGACGATGACGCAGCTGAAGGCGATGTCGGAGACCTCCGACGGGCAGATGAAGGCGTTGCAGGTCGGCCACGAGATCGCCGCCGAACAGGTGGCGCAGATGCAGAAACTGCGCGGCCTCGTCGCCCAGCAGATGACGATGATGGGAACCTGGTACGCCTCGGAACAGGCCAATCGCGATCTCGCCCAGGCTCGCCGCGAGAGCCTCTTCGACGCCACCGCGCCCTCGCCCCACGGCGGCCAGACCATGGAGCCGCGCTGGTGAACCGTGTGCCCCTCCTCCTCACGCTCGCACTCGCCGGCGCGGTCTCCCTCGGTCTCGTCGCCGCCGTCGCCTGGTGGAAGGACGAGCCGCGCGCGATCCCGGCCGAGGACTTCCTCGGCTCGCATCCGCTGCCGCCGACCCATGGCGGTCAGCCGATGAAACCGCGTTGGTGAGGAGAGGGGGCCCATGAACCGATCCATCCGTCTCCTCACCCTGGTCGCCGTTGTCGTCGCCCTTTCCGGCGAGGTCGCGCTGGCGCAGGAAGGCAGCGTCCTCACCACGCTCGAGAACCATGTCGTCACAGCGGCACGCGGTTGGCAGACGACGGTGATGGAGGCCGCCCGTTCGCTCTTCTGGATCCTCGCCGGCATCGAGGTCGGCGTCGCGGCGATCTTCCTCGCCCTCGAGGCCGCCTCGCTCGACGGCTGGTTCGCCGCGCTCGTCCGCCGCATCCTGTTCATTGGCCTCTTCGCCTTCGTGTTGGAACAAGGACCGAGCTTCGCAAAGGCGATCGTCGACAGCCTCTTCCAGATCGGCTCGGGCGGCGGCTCGGCCTCGCCGGCGGACCTCTTCAACGCCGGCTTGAAAGTGGCCGCGACCCTGTCGGAGAAGGCCAAGTTCGGCGTCTTCGAAGACAATGCGCTCGCCATCGCCTCGGTCTTCGCCATGGTCGTGGTGGTGATTTCCTTCTCGCTGGTCGCGGCGATCTTCGTCGCCGTCATGGTCGAGATGTACGTCGGCCTCATGGCCGGGATGATCATGCTCGGCCTCGGCGGGTCATCCTTCACCAAGGACTTCGCGGTCCGCTATCTGGCTTACGCCTTCTCCGTCGGCATGAAGCTGATGGCGCTCGTCATGATCGCCCGCATCGGCTCCGAGGTGCTCATCGGTCTCGCGGACAGTTCGACCGGCACCGATCCCTTCGTCTCGACGCTCGCCATCGCCGGGATTTCGGTCGTCGTCTTCGTGATCTCGATCTACGTGCCGAACATCCTTCAGGGGGTCGTCCAGGGCGCCTCGGTCGGCAGCGGCTGGGAGGCCATCCGCCACGGATCGCAGGCCGCCTCCTTCGCCGCCGGCAGCGCAGCGCTCGTGCAAGGGGGAGGGCGCGCCGCCGCCTCCGGCTATTCGGCGGCGCGGGCCGGCGGCGCCTCGGTCGGCGCCTCGGTGCTCGCCGGCATGCGGCAGGGGTTCGGCTCGACCGGGAGCGCACTCGCGTCCGCCGCCCGCGATCAGGCGATCGGCGCGCCGGGTTCCTACGGCACCTCCACCCTCGGTCTCGCCAACGCCAAGCTCGATCAGGCGCGCGACGAAGCCCGCGCCCCGAGGCCCCGATCCCGATGACCAGATTCGAGGAGCATCCCATGGGCGCACCGCCGCCGGAGAACCCCTATCTCGCCGCCCGGCTCGAATGGGCCGAGCGCTACGGCGAGTTCGTCCATGCCGCCCGCCATTGGCGGATCGTCGGGCTCGTCTCGCTCGGCCTCGCCTGCGTCGGCTTCGGCTGGGCGCTCTTCCAGAGCACCCAGGTGAAGCTCGTCCCTTACGTCGTCGAGGTCGACAAGCTCGGCACCGCCGTCCTCGGAGGAACGCCACAACAGATCGAATACGCCGACGCGCGCGTGGTCCGCGCCACTCTCGGCGCCTTCGCCGCCAATCTGCGTTCGGTCACCCCCGACGCCGTGGTGCAGAAGCAGTACATCGATCGAACCTATGCGCTGCTGCGCCAGGGTGATCCGGCGACCGAGAAGATCAACGCCTGGTACCGCGGCAACTCGCCGTTCGAGCGGGCGAAGACGGCGACCGTCGCGGTGGAGGTCTCCAACATCGTCGCGCTCTCCGATCGCACCTTCCAGATCGACTGGACCGAATACGAGCGCGACCGCAAGGGCAAGGAGATCGCCGCGCGCCGCTTCCGCGGCATCGCCACGGTGACGCTGACCCCGCCGCAGGACGAGGGCGTCATCCGCCTCAACCCGATCGGCCTCTACCTCAAAGACTTCGAATGGACGGCGCAGCTCTGAGCCCCGTAGGAGACCCACCATGATGCCCCCCTCATCCAGGCTCCTCGCCGGCCTCGTCCTCCTCCTTCTCCCTTCCGGGGAAGTTCTTGCCCAAGATCTCGGGCGCAACGAGGCGCGTGGGGCCGACCTCTCGGCCGCTTGGCGCGCCAAGCCCGGCCTCGTCACCCGCGGACCCGACGGAAAGGTGGTCTTCCTCTTCGGCGAGGTGCAGCCCTCGATCGTCTGCTCTCCGCTCCAGGTCTGCGACATCGAACTCGAGCCGGGAGAAACCGTCCGTGACGCCCTCCTCGGCGACACGGTGCGTTGGAAGGTCGAGCCGGCGACGTCGGGCGAGACCGGCGCCCAGGCCGTCCATCTGGTGGTGAAACCGGCCGAGCCCGACCTCGTCACCTCGATGGTCGTCACCACATCGCGGCGGACCTATCACCTGAAGCTCCGCTCGCATCCGACCCAGTACATGGCCCGCGTCGGCTTTGCCTATCCGGAGGACGTGAACGCCAAGCTCGCGGCGGTCAACGCGCGGATGGAGGCCTCGACGCTGCCCGGCGCCGGCGTTCCGGCCGAGCGGCTCGACTTCGGCTATTCGATGAGCGGCAGCGCGCCGTGGCGGCCGACCCGGGTCTATTCCGATCGGGTCAAGACCTACATCCAGTTTCCTGAGGCCATGGCCTCGACCGAGGCGCCGGTCCTCTTCGTCGTCTCCGGCGGCGAGAACCGCATCGTCAACTACCGGATCAAGGGCGACCTGATGATCGTCGACCACTTCGTCGATCGGGCGATCCTCGTCTCCGGGGTCGGCTGGAGCCAGCAGAAGATCACCATCGTGAGGGGAGGGTGATCATGATGCGCTCCGCCAAACTCGTGCGGCTGGTGCCGGCTCTCGCCTTCGCCGCCCTCCTCGCCGCCTGCCAGACGCTCGGCACCGATCGCCTGATCGCCAGCGCCGCCCCCTCGGAAATGCCCCAGGCGGTCGCCGAGGCGATCGCCGCCGATCTCGTCGAGCAGTTCGGCAAGGACGTCGGCCCCGCCACCGGCACGATCGTGCTTCCCGCCGACGGATCGCCCTTCCGTGCCGCGTTGGAAGCGTCTCTCCGTGCCAAGGGTTACGCGATCGGTTCGGGCGGCGAGGGGAGGGCGGTTCCGATCGCCTTCGTCGTCGATCGCGCCGACGGTGAGGTCATGGCGCGGCTCTCGACCGAGGCCCTCGATCTCACCCGCACCTATCGCGAGACCGCGACCGGGGCACAGCCTTCGAGCCCGGTCTCGGTCAACCGTCGCGATCGTGGGGAGGGGTGATCCGTGCCGGCGCTCGATCTGACCCCTCCCGACGGGCCCAAGGTCCGCCGCCTCAACCGGCTGCCGATCTTCGTCGCGATCGGTCTCGTCGTCGTCTTCCTCGCCGCCGTGTTCTGGGGGCTGACGACGCGTGGGCTCTACACGCGTGGAACTTCCGGCCCCGACAGCGGTCGCGGCGGTTCCGCCTCAAGCTTCGCCGATCAGATGAAGCGCGGCGTCGCCGACGGGATCATCGGCGAGCCGAACGAAGCGCAGTTGCCTCCGCCCGCCCCCACGAAGCCGCAACCGGAAAAGCCCCTCGCCAATCCCTTCGTCGTCAAGCCGGTCGCCGACGCACCGACCGCGCCGCCGATCGAACCCGATGCGGTCTGGCGGGCGCGATTGGAGCGGGAAGGGCGCGAACAGCTCTTCCGCGAGGAGCAGCGGCAACGGATGGTCCGGGTTCAGGCGCGCGGCGCCGCGCAGGATTCTCCCCTCGGCCTCGATCTGAAGAAATTGCAGACGGCCGAGGCGGCGAGAGGGCAGGGGACCCGTTCGGGAGAGACCGCCACCGCGCGAACCGGATCGACCTCCGATCTCTACGCCGCGGCGTTGAAGGCCGGCATCGGCGGGCAGGCCGCCGATCCGAATGGGCAACAGGCCAAAGAGGACTTCCTCGATCGCGACCCGAAGTCGTCCGGGCACCTCGCGACCCGCGTGGTCGGACCGTCCTCGCCCTACGAGTTGAAGCGCGGTTCCGTCATCCCGGCGACTCTCGTCACCGGCATCAACTCCGATCTGCCGGGCCGGATCATCGCTCAGGTCTCCGAGAACGTCTTCGACAGCGCGACCGGCACGCGGCTCCTCATTCCACAGGGGACCAAGCTCCTCGGCCGCTACGACTCCAAGGTCGCCTTCGGCCAATCCCGCGTTCTCGCCGCCTGGACCGATCTCGTCTTCCCCAATGGATCGACACTACAGATCGGCGCCAGGGCGGGCTTCGATGCCAAAGGTTCGGGCGGTTTCACCGACGAGGTCGACCGCCACTGGTTCCGCACCTTCGGTTCCGCCGCTCTCCTCGCCGTCATCGGCACCGGCGTCGACATGGCCGTCCCCGAGAATTCGACCCTCTCCAACCAGACGACGGCGTCGGATGACGCGCGGCGGAACTTCGCCGAAGTGTTCGGTCGGGTGGCGGAACGGACGATCTCCAAGAACCTCGACGTTCAGCCGACGCTGGAGATCCGGCCGGGGTATCGGTTCAACGTGCTCGTGGACCGGGATTTGGTGTTGCCGGGGAACTATCGGGGGTAAGATCCACGGGCGAGACCGCGCAGGCCCCACGCACCGCAGCGGCCTCACCCGTGGATGGCTCGAATTGGCGCAGAGGATCTCGACCTCCAGTTCCGACAAGGCGCATCCGAACTGCGTCATGCCTTGCCTACCCTTCGCCTCCGTCTTCGCCACCCGAAACACCGCGTGCTTGTCGGAATGGAAGGCGAGCGGCTGGCCGTGCGCCTCGAACGAAGATCGAGATCTTTGACAGGGCGGTCGAAGCGAACGGATCGTTCGCCCGTATCGAGCGTTTAAGACGCCGTCACGGCTACGTCGGCCGGCCCGCCGGCGATCGACCCGCCTCCTGCTGCCCGTACTCGCCGGATCGACCCCTCCGGCCCTGAGGGTGGAACCGATCCCATCGCCCTTCGCAACCCCAACCAAGGAACGGCGCGGCCCATGATAACCCGCCACCTTGAGGGGCGATCGCGATCTCCCCCCGCATGTCTCGAAAATTGAAGTCATCCGACACCGATTGATCCCAGCACACCTCATGGACCGCCATCGCCGGTCCATATCCGTTCATTTTCGATCGTCGGACCGCGAGCTGATCTTGGCCCTTGCACGTCCCGTCGAGGCCTCATAATCTACTCATAAGAATAAAAACTGACTCGTCAGTTTTATTAACTCGGGAGGACGGCGATCTCCGGCCGGAGCCGGTGCCGCCGTACGACAGGCCTCACAGGGCAGGGGAGGAGCATCGATGAATTGGAAAAGCTTGGTCACCGGCGGCATCGTCGCGGCGACGATGGTCGGCGCCGCATCGGCGGAGACGACAGTGAAGGTGGGCGTGGTGCTCGGCCTCAGCGGACCGCCGGCGATCGTGGACTTCGGCGAGAGCTACCTTCAGGGGATCAAGCTCGCCCTCAAGGACTACGAGGCCAAGGGCGGCAAGACGCGGGTGGAGCTGGTCGTCTACGACGACGAGGCCAATCCACAACGCGCCGTCTCCGTGGTCGAGCGTCTCGTCAAAAACGACGGTGCGGTCGGCGTCATCGGCACGGTCTCGTCCGGCAACGTGATGGCCTTCGCACCGTTGCTCCAGCGCGCCGGCGTGCCGCTCATCGCCGGGCCGGCCGCCGCCACCGACATCACCTCGAAGTTCATCGACCAGAAGCCGAGCTACGTCTTCCGTTGCTCGATGATCGAGAAGTATCAGATCAACGCCATCCTCGACTGGGCGGTCAAGCACTACAAGAAGATCGGTCTGCTGCATTCCACCACCGGCTACGGCAGCTTCGCCGCCAAGGAGATCGTCGCCGGTCTCGACGCTCGGGGTGTGCGGTTGGCGGCCGTGGAAGCCGCCGCGCCGGGGATGAACGATCTCACCCCGCAGATGATCAAGATGCGCGACGCCGGCGTCGAACTCATCCTGCACTTCTACGAGTCCTTCGAGTTGCCCTACCGCCCGCTGGCGCGCCTCGACTACAAGCCGACCTTCGCCGGCAACTGGGGCCTGTCCTCCCTCAAGGTGCGCGACATTGTCGGGGTCGACGCGATCGAAGGCACCGCCATGGGTCAGGCCCTCGACCTGTCCCAGCCCAAGACGGCGGCATTTGACGCGCGCATGACCGCGACCTACGGCAAGGACTATCGGTGGCCGGTGGTGGCGGCCCTCGGCTACGACGCCGGGCAGATCATGTTCAAGGCGGTGGATCGGGTGGGTAAGGCTGACCCGGCCCTGGTGCGCGACGCCATCGAGAGCATCGACGGCATCGAGGCGGTCTCGGCGACGCCGGCCAAGCCCTTCGGCCCCACCGACCACGAGTGCCTGGGCGACGGCGACGTCTTCCTCGGCGTCTGGAACCACGGAACGGTCGTGCCCGTCGGCAAATGACCCGGAGCGCTGGAGAATTCGGCGCCGTCCGAATTCCCCGTTCGATGTGCGACCCCGGCCGGGCGACCCCGGTCGGGGTTTCCTCGATTCTTAACCCCGTGCCGTCTCGAACGACGCGACACCGTTCCTGCCCGACGTCAGCTCCTGCGAGGGCGCTTCGCCGCGGCGGCCTCGGAGCCGGAACGGACGGACACCGTCTCGCCGGTCCCGCCCGCGGTCGGCACCGGGCCGGAGAGGCCGGACGTGAGCAGACCGACGAAGGCGTCCATGATCTCCTCCGGCGTGTTGGGGCCGTCTTCGCGATACCAGAGCGGGATCCAGTTCACGACTCCCAGAGCGAAGAGCGTCGCGAGCTTGGAATCGCACGGCGTGATCGACCCGTCGGCGATCCCCAGGGCGATCAGATCCTTGGTGGCGAGGCTGATGCGGGTGCGGCGCGCCACCACGGCCTCGCGGTCCGCCGCCGCCAACGAATCGACGTCGGTGAGCACGGGACAATTCCCGAGATCGCCGAAGATCCCCGACATGTAGCGCCGCAGATAGACGATGAGCTTGTCGAGACCGGTTCCGTCATGGGCCGCGGCCAGAGCGAGACCCGCCTCGCCGTTGTCCATCGCCACCTGATGGCAGGCGAACAGCAACTCCTGCTTGCTCTTGAAATATTGGTAGAGCGTCGGCTTGGAGACGCCGAGCACGGAGGCGACGTCGTCCATCGACGTGTTGGCGAAGCCGCGTCGGTTGAAGGCGGACGCCGCGACCCTGAGGACCGCTTCGCGTTTCCGCCGCCGCTGCTCGTCTCGATCGAAGGCGGCTCGCGTGCGTCCGGCGGAGGACCCGCGGGGCTCGGAGTCGGTGGGCGTTTCACTCATGAGAAGCTCGGATTCCCTTCTGACGGCGACGCCGTCGGATCTGTGTCGACATGCTTGCATCAAACTCGCAAAACAGCTAGCCTGACTATTAGGTAAAAAAATCTACTCGTTGGTAGGGAAACGCGATGGGCCTCGCCACTCTCATTCTTCGAACCGCCGGCCGCCTACCGGAGCATCCGGCCCTCACCGAGGGGGGGACGACGCTCACCTACGCCGCTTTCGCGGATCGGGCGGCCCGGCTCGCGGGTGGTTTCCGCGCCCTCGGCCTCCCCGCCGGGGACCGGGTGGCGCTCTACATGGAGAACACCGGCACCTTCTTCGAATGTCTGGTCGCAGCGTGGATCGCCGGGATGTGCCCGGTGCCGGTGAACGCCAAACTGCACCCGCGCGAGGTGAGGGGAATCGTCGAGGATTCGGGCGCGGCCCTGCTCTTCACCACCCCCGGCCTGTTCGACGCCGTGGACCCGGTGGTGCGGGACGTGCCGGGCCTCCGTGCGGTGATCTGCACCGGAACCGACGCCCATGCGGCTCTCTCGGCGGCCGAGCCGCTCACCCCGGTGGACGCGTCGGCCGACGATCGCGCCTGGCTGTTCTACACCAGCGGCACGACGGGGAAGCCCAAGGGCGCGGTCCTCACCCACCGCAACCTCCTCGCCATGAGCCTCGCCTATTTCGCCGACATCGACCCTGTGGACGAGCGCGATACCCACGTCGTCTGCGCCCCCGTCTCCCACGCCGCCGGTCTCTACGGTCTGCCCTTCCTCCTGAAGGGCGGCCATCAGGTGGTGCTGCCCGGCTTCGACGTGGAAGAGGTGCTCGCCGCCATCGCCCACCACCCGAACGTCACCATGTTCGCCGCACCCACCATGCTGACGCGGCTGGTCGCCCACCCGGCGTCACGGGCCGCCGACTTGTCCAATCTGAAGACGATCTATTACGGCGGCGCCCCGATGTACGTCGCCGACCTCCAGCAGGCTCTGGCGCTGCTCGGTCCGAAGCTCTGTCAGGTCTACGGGCAAGGCGAGACGCCGATGACCATCACCGCTCTGCCGAAGCGCCTGCACGGTACGGCCGAAGCCCCGGCCCCCGGTGCGGTGCTCGGCTCCTGCGGCTTTCCCCGGACCGGTGTCGAAGTGCGCGTGGTCGATGCCACGGGCGCCGATCTGCCGCCCGGCGCGGTGGGCGAGGTGGTCACCCGCAGCGACTGCATGATGGCCGGATATTGGAACGATCCCGCCGGGACCGCCGCGGCCGTCCGCGACGGCTGGCTCTTCACCGGCGACGTGGGCAGCTTCGATCCGCGTGGGTTCCTGACCCTGCGCGACCGCTCCAAGGATCTGATCATCTCCGGCGGCAGCAACATCTATCCGCGCGAGGTCGAGGAGGTGCTGCTCGAGCACGACGACGTCGTGGAGGTGTCGGTGGTCGGCTCGCCCCATCCCGACTGGGGAGAGGAGGTGGTCGCCTTCGTCGTGGTGCGGCCCGGTGCCGAGGTCGACGCGGCGACGCTCGACCGCCTGTGCCTCGACAACATCGCCCGCTTCAAGCGCCCCAAGCACTATCGCTTCGTTTCCGCACTGCCCAAGAGCAACTACGGCAAGATCCTGAAGACGGAACTGCGTCGACGGCTGACGGACGAGGCCGCCCACCAGGAGGTCGAGGTATGAGACCCGTCTTCATCGCCGGCATCGGCTCCACCGCCTTCGGCCGCCATCCCGACACCGCCATCGAGACGCTGGCGGTTCGCGCCGCCGACGCGGCCATTCGCGAATCCGGCATCGACCGGGACGAGATCGGCGCCCTCTATCTCGGCAACTTCGTCGCCGGTCCGCTCATCGGTCAGGAGGTTCTGGCCGGTCTCGTGGCCGACGGGCTCGGCCTGCCGCAGATTCCCTGCACCAAGGTCGAGGGCGCCTGCGCCTCGGGCGGCATCGCGTTCCGCCATGCCTGTCTCGCCGTGGCGAGCGGCCTGTGCGACGTCGCGCTCGCGGTGGGCGTGGAAAAGATGACGCATGCCGACACCGCCAGCATCACCTCGGCCCTGACCTGCGCCATGGATTTCCGCAGCGACGGCATCAGCGGCCTCACCTTTCCCGGTCTCTTCGGTCTCGCGTGGCGCATCTACGAGGAACGCAACGGCGCGACCCGCGATCAGGTCTCCGCCGTGGTGCGCAAGAACAAGGGCAACGGGCTGAGAAACCCGCTCGCCCAGATGGGCGCGGATCTCTCCACCGAGGAGGTGGGCAGCGCGCGCCTCATCTGCGATCCGCTGCGCCTCTACGACTGCTGCCCGGCCAGCGACGGAGCGGCGGCCGTCCTGGTGGTGGCCGCCGATCGCCTGCCGCGGGTGACCCCCCAGCCCGTGGAGGTGCTCGCCTCGGTCCAGTCCCGCGGCAGCGCCCGCATCGCCGGCCATCCCGACCTCCTCACCTTCGAGGCGACGGTGGCGGCGGCGGCGGCGGCCTATCGCCAGGCGGGCATCACCCCCGCCGAGGTGAGCTTCGTGGAGCTGCACGACTGCTTCTCCATCGCCGAGATCATCGACAGCGAGGACCTCGGCATCGTCCCGCGCGGACGCGGCGCCGCCTATGCCGCCGAGGGGCGGACCGCGGTCGACGGCGACCGGCCGATCAACGCCAGCGGCGGGCTCCTCGCCAAGGGGCATCCGGTCGGGGCGACGGGCCTCGGCCAGATCTACGAGAGCGTGCTCCAACTCCGCGGGGCCCATCCCAATCCGGTCGAGGGGGCCCGCATCGGCCTCACCCACAATCTCGGCGGCACCGGCATCGCCTGCACCGTGAACATCCTGCGCGGCGTCGGCGCCTGATCGCCGCCCCCTCATCCCGAAGGCTCCCGATGATCTCGTCCCCCAAGTCCCCGCCCGCCGTGACGATTCTGCGCTGTGCCGACTGCGGTCGCCTCGACCCCGGTCCGCGCGAACTCTGCCCGGCCTGTCACGGCTCGGCGCTCGAGCCCTGCGAGATGCCGGGAGAAGGCACGCTGGTGTCGTGGACGCTGGTGCGGCGTCCGCCGATCCGCTTCCGCACCGACGGGCCCTATGCGGTGGCGGTGGTCGATCTCGATTGCGGCGTGCGTCTCACCGGCCGCCTGAAGGATCTGCCGGCGACGGACGCGTCGGGCCCGCGCCTCGGCGAGCGCATGTGCGTGGGCGGCTCGGCCGG